>CAYYZU010000030.1:0-13622 GCA_964476205.1 uncultured Actinomyces sp.
CCGTGTCGCCAGGACGACGCCCGCGATCACCAGCAGCGACATCACCGCCTCGACCGCACCGATCACGCCCGGGCGCAGTCCCGGCTTCATCACGATCGTGCGCACGGCACCACCGGCGAAGGCGGGCAGCAGCCACCAGCTCACGAACGGCGCGGCGATACTCGCAGTGACGGCGTACACGATGCTCGCGATGTGCCACCGGCGATCATCGGCCTCGCGGATGAGTGACTTCACGTGCAGGACCGAGCCGACGAAGAATGCTGCGGTCACCGCCGTGGCCATCCAGATGTCTGACGGGACGGCGAAGGAGTCCTGCGCCGCCATCCACATGAGCGGCACGGCCACCGCTGAGAGGACCCCGAGGACGAGGTCATTGGCGATGCCGCGCTCGCGACCGATCCAGGTGAGCCAGGCGCTCACCAGCCAGACGGCTCCCACGCCGATGCCGGCAATGACGAGCCACGGTCGCAGCACCACGAGGGGGATTGCGGCGAGCACGAAGAGCACCAGCCACGGGATCGCCTCGGTGCGCTCGCGCACCGCGATGCGGCTCCACTCATGCCGGCGCAGGCGCGTCATCACCGCACGCGAGCCGAAATAGCTCACGGGATAGGCGAGCACCCAGGTGACCGCGAAGAGCAGGCCAACGGGGGTGGCTGCGCCCAGGAAGCCAGCCAGGATGAGTGGCACGAGGAGGAAGGCCCAGGCCCCGTGCTGCGGGGGGACGTGGATGCGCATCATCCGGCGGCGCAACTCACCTGGTTCCTGAGCCGGATGCGCAGGGCCACAGCCATGAGTATGACCGAGGTGATGGCGAGGAGAGGCTGGACGGGCGCGAACCACGTCATCGCACCGGAGGCGCCAAGGGCGAGCAGCACAAGCTTGTTGCATACCGGGCAGCCGACCGCGAAGAACGCGATGAATCCTCCGGCTATCCCGAGCTTGGACGCCCTCGCCTCCTCTGCCGGCTTGCCTTCCTCGAGTCCCGGCTCCTTGACGTAGGTGGCGAGCAGGAGCCCGCCGAGAATGCCGGTGATCACGACCACGGGATACGACCACCAGGTCACTTCGACCGCCCGGCCGAAGACCGGATTGGGGATGACGGCGGTGGGCAGGGCCACGAGGATCGCCGTAGCGAAGCCGCCCAGCACGGCCACGCGCCAGCGGCGCGCGGACCACATCCGCAGGGCGTCGACCATCCTCCGACTATACCCCCGGGGGTACACCCGAGCCATCTACTTCACCGAGTGGGCAGTTGTTGGGGGCCGCCATGAGGGAGGCTCCCTCAACACGTGCCCACTCGGCGGGGAGAGGGGTGCCCACTCGGCGGGGAGAGGGGTGCCCACTCGGCGGAGAGGGGTGCGGAGGCCCCGAGATTCGCGCGGGCGCACCCCGTCCCGGACGGCGCTGGCAGACTCCGCGCATGGATCTCACCCAGCTCACCGCCACCGAGCTCATCGAGCTCTACCGCACAGGACAAGCCTCACCGGTGGAGGCGATGCAGCAGACCCTCGAGCGGGTGGAGCGCGTGGATCCCATCATCAACGCCTTCATCCTCGTCGACCCCGATGCTGGGCTCGCGGCCGCGCGCGAGAGTGAGGCGCGCTGGGCGGCACATCGACGCGATGGCTCGCCCGTCGGAGCCGTCGAAGGCGTGCCGACAAGCATCAAGGACATCCTGTGGACCAAGGGCTGGCCGACACTGCGTGGCAGCCGCGCGATCAATCCCGATCAGCCGTGGGAGGAGGACGCACCCTCCGTCGCGCGACTGCGCGAGGCCGGTGCGGCGATGTTCGGCAAGACGACGACGCCGGAGTTCGGCTGCAAGGCCGAGACCAACTCCCCGCTCACCGGCATCAGCCGCAACCCGTGGGATCCCTCCAAGACGCCGGGCGGCTCCTCGGGTGGCACAGCCGCAGCCGTCGCCGCCGGACTCGGCCAACTCAGCATGGGCACCGACGGTGCGGGCAGTGTGCGCATCCCTGCGGCGTTCTGTGGCAACGTCGGCATGAAGGCGAGCTTCGGCCGCGTCCCGGCGTACCCACTCTCACCCTTCGGGAGCGTGGCGAACGTCGGTCCGCACACGATGAGCGTGACCGACTGCGCCCTCATGATGAACGTCGTCGCGCAGCCCGATCCCCGCGACTGGACATCGCTGCCCTACGACGGAGTCGACTACCTCGCCGGGCTCGATGACGGCATCCGCGGGATGCGCATCGCCTACTCGCCCACTCTGGGGTACGCCGATGTCGATCCCGAGGTCGCCGCGCTCGTCGATGCGGCCGTGCGCGAGCTCGAGGCCCTCGGCGCGACCGTGGAGCAGGTCGATCCGGGCATCGAGGACCCACTCGACATCTCCACCGGGTTGTGGTTCGTGGCGTCCAAGACGGTCTACGACTCCCTCGGACCGGAGGGTCAGGCGGTGACCGATCCCGACTTTGCCGCGCAGGCGGCACAGGGTGCGGAGTTCAGTGCGCAGGACGTGCAACTGCTCACCCTCAAGCGCAATGCGCTGGGCACGCACATGCGGCTCTTCATGACGCAGTACGACGTGCTCGTCACCCCCACGGTGGCTATCCCGGCATTCGAGGCACGGCCGGCGGGAGCAGTCCCGATGACACCGGAGTCGATGCTGTCGTGGACGCCGTTCAGCTATCCCTTCAACCTCACGCAGCAGCCCGCGATCACGGTGCCCTGTGGCCTGACGTCAGCGGGCCTGCCCGTCGGACTCCAGATCGTCGGGCGCGCGCACGATGACGTGACGGTGCTGCGCGCGGCCCGCGCGTACGAGACCGTGCATCCGGCTCCGCGACCGACGATCTAGCGGGGATCGAGCATCGTCAGCAGCAGGCGACCGCTCTCGCGCGCCAGCACCGCGTGCGGAGTGCGCGTGCCGAGGTGGATCACGCCTCCCGGTACGAGCGTCACGGTCCGCCCTGCGGCCGTGATGTCGAACCTGCCATCGAGGGCCTGCAGCAGCACCGGCATGGCTGCCGTGTGCTCGGTCAACTCCTCGCCCGTGTCGAAGGCGAAGAGCACCAGTCGGACCCCTTCGGCGCGCAGGATGGTGCGCGACACCGTGCTCTCCGGGGCGATGGCGACGAGGTCGGCGACAGCTGCCACGTCAGACATGGACTCGTTCACGTCATCCATGCGTCACCGCCGATCAGGCGTCCCGATCTTCTCCCAGCCGCGGCGCACCTGAGGACGATTGCCCGGGTCGTGTGGGCCGCGCTTGCGATAGATCACATAGGGGCGGAAGAGGTACTGCACCGGTGCACTGAAGGCATGCACCAGGCGCGTGAACGGCCAGATGATGAAGAGCAGCATGCCCGCCACCGCGTGCACCTGGAAGGACGTCGGCGCCTCGGCCATGAGTTCCGGCTGCGGATTGAGCAGGAAGATCGACCGGAACCACACCGACACCGTCTCGCGGTAGTCGTAGCCATTACCGATCACGCCGGAACCCACCAAAGTCGTCAGCAGGCCAAGGCAGATCGCGGCGACGAGGAAGATGTACATCGTCTTGTCGTTCTTGGTCGTCGCTGCGAAGACTGGTCCGTTGGTGCGCCGGCGGTAGACGAGGAGCGCGACGCCCGCGAGGGTGGCTGCACCGGCAACAGCTCCCAGCCCCACCGCCATGAGGTGATAGGTGTCCTCGCTCAGGCCCGCCGCGTCGGTCCAGGAGTTGGGGATGAGCAGACCCACGATGTGGCCCACCAGCACCGCGAGGATGCCGAGGTGGAAGAGCGGGCTCGCGATGCGCATCAACTTCCGCTCATACAGCTGACTCGATCGCGTGGTCCAGCCGAACTTGTCGTAGCGATATCGCCAGAAGAGGCCCGTCGCGAAGACAGCAATCGTGAGGTAGGGGAGTGCGACCCACAGGAGGAAGCTGCCGGCGGTCATCGACGGCCTCCGACGGTGTCGAGGGTGAGGGCGAAGGGCTCGAGTCCGACCTGCTCCACGGGCGGACCCTGGGCGGCGAGCGCAGCCATCCGCTCCCGGATCTCCGGCGTGAGCGCAGGCAGGGTTGCGATCACAAGGTCGAGCACATGGACGTACGCCGACCCGAGCTTGTCCAGCGCATCGCGCAAGAGATGAATGGGACCTTGGTGCTCGGTGAGCAGGGCATCACCGGTAAGCGCATCGCCCACGGCCGCGAACTCCAGAACGACGCACAGATGATCCGCGAGCTCCTGCGTGCCTGGGTCGAAGCCGAACTCGCGGTAGGCCTGCTGGAAACGCAGGATCGCGGTGCCGCGGTTGCGGGTGTCGCCGTCAGTCCAATAACTCAAGTAGGGGCAGGCCTTGCGCTTCATGTCGAAGACCGAGACGTAGTGTGCCTGCAACTCCACGAGCGGAGTGTCGTTCACATGGGCAAGGAATGCCAGGAGTGGTGCCCTGAACCCTTCTGGCAACTCATCCGCCATCGCCGCGACGCCGTCCAGGCGCGTGAGCAACTCCTCATCGGGGTACCACAGCAGCCAGGACGCCCCCAGCTTTGCTGCGGCGATCTGCTCGCCGGTCGCATTACTCATCGAGGGCCCCCTTGCCGTCCCAGTTGAGGAGGTTGACGCGCACCGCGTCGACCGGGATGAGCACCTCGGTCGTCTGACGCTGCTTGAGAGCGTGGAAGTTCTCGACGGCCACCGGGATCGGCCGCCCGGATGCCTCGCCGAAGGGGCCGGACTCGTAGATGCCCGGGCCGCCCTCCACATCGAGCGAACAGCCGAGTTCCTCGAGTTCTCGCGCGGTTTCGGCGTGGGCGGCCGGGATGACATAGCGATCGTCGTACTTCGCGATGGCGAGGAGCCGGTACATCTCGTAGACCTCCTCCTCCGTCATCCCGACGGCCTCGGCGATCTCTGGGCGCGTGTCCCGGCCGAGGTTGACGTCACGCATGTAGGAGCGCATCGCAGCGAGCCGACCGAGGGACTGGCGCACCGGCGTGACGTCCCCGGCGCTGAAGAGCTCGGCGAGGTACTCCATCGGGATGCGCAGTGCATCGAGTGCACCGAAGAGGTTCTCTGCTCGCTCCGCATCGTGACCGGTGTCGCGCAGGGCGTCGACCACGGGGGACAACGGCGGGACGTACCAGACCATCGGCATCGTGCGGTATTCCGGATGCAACGGGAGCGCGACGCGATAGACCTTCGCCAGGCGATAGACCGGTGACGCCTGTGCGGCGGCAATCCAGTCCTCGGGGATGCCGTCGCGCCGGGCCGCAGCGAGCACCTCGGGATCATTGGGGTCCAGCAGGAGGTCGAGCTGCGCCTCGAGGAGATCCTTCTCGTCCGGAGTGGCGGCTGCTGCCGTCACCTTGTCGGCGTCGTAGAGGAACAGGCCGATGTAGCGCAACCTGCCGACGCAGGTCTCCGAGCACACGGTGGGCAGCCCCACTTCAATGCGCGGGTAGCACATGGTGCACTTCTCGGCCTTGCCGGTGCGGTGGTTGAAGTAGACCTTCTTGTAGGGACACGAGCTCACGCACATGCGCCAGCCCCGGCACGAGTCCTGGTCCACCAGGACAATGCCGTCTTCCGCACGCTTGTACATGGCGCCAGAGGGGCAGGCGGCGACGCAGGCGGGGTTGAGGCAGTGCTCGCAGATGCGCGGCAGATAGAACATGAAGGCCTGCTGGAACTCCATCGACACCCGCTCGGCCACATCCGCCCGGATCTTGTCGAGAACCGGGTCATCGACCGCGAGCTCGGGGCCGCCTCCAAGGTCGTCATCCCAGTTGGCGGACCACTCGATCTTCATGTTCTCGCCCGTGATGAGCGACTTGGGGCGCGCCACCGGAGTGTGCTCGCCCAGGGGCGCAGAGATCAGGGTGTCGTAGTCGTAGGTCCACGGCTCGTAGTACTCCTGAAGCGTGGGCATCTTCGGGTTGCTGAAGATGTGGAAGAGCCGATGGATGCGTCCGCCCGCCTTGAGCTTGAGCCGGCCGCGGCGCGTAAGGGTCCAGCCGCCCTTCCACCGCTCCTGGTCCTGGTAGCGCCGGGGGTAGCCCTGGCCCGGACGAGTCTCGACGTTGTTGAACCAGACGTACTCGACTCCCGCTCGGTTGGTCCACGCCTGCTTGCACGTGACGGAGCAGGTGTGGCAGCCGATGCACTTGTCCAGGTTCATCACCATGGCCATCTGTGCCATGACGCGCATCAGTAATCCACCTCCTGCGAACGACGTCGAATCACGGTGATCTCGTCCCGTTGGTTGCCTGTGGGGCCGAGGTAGTTGAAGGCGAACGACAGCTGCCCATAGCCGCCGATGATGTGCGTCGGCTTGATCATCAAACGCGTGAGCGAGTTGTGGATGCCGCCGCGCAGACCGGAGAGCTCGGCCTTCGGGACATCCACGACCCGGTCCTTGGCGTGGTACATGTAGACGGTGCCGGCCGGCATGCGGTGCGAGACGACCGCACGCGCCACGACGACGCCGTTGCGGTTGTAGGCCTCGATCCACTCGTTGTCCTTGACCCCGATCGCCTCGGCGTCCTCGGGGCTCATCCAGATGTCAGGCCCCCCTCGGGAGAGGGACAGCATGAAGAGGTTGTCCTGATACTCCGAGTGGATCGACCACTTCGAGTGGGGCGTGAGATAGCGCACGGTCACCTCTCGGGTGTCCCCGATGCGCTGATCGCCGTCGAGGCGTGCCAGGTTGAGCGGCGGCCGGAAGGTGGGCAGTCCCTCGCCGATCTCCGTCACCCAGTCGTGGTCGAGGAAGAAGTGCTGCCGGCCGGTGAGGGTGTGCCATGGCTTGAGCCGCTCGACGTTGATGACGAAGGCGGTGTAGCGACGCCCACCGTGTTCGCTGCCCGACCACTCCGGGCTCGTGATGACCGGCACGGGGCGTGCCTGCGTGTCGGGGAAGGTGATGTGGCCGCCCTCGTGATCGCGCGCGAGGTCGGCGAGCTCCCGACCTGTGCGCTTCTCCATCGCCTCGAAACCCTGTACGGCGAGTCGGCCATTGGTCGTGCCAGACAGCGCGAGGATCGCCTCGCACGCGTGGACGTCCGTGACGAGCGCGGGTCGGCCTGCCGCCACGCCATCAGCGATCACACCATTGCGCTGGGCCAACCACTCGACTTCCGGACCGGGCTGGAAGGGCACGCCCTTTGTCACCATTCCGAGGGAGTCCGTGAGCGGGCCGAGCGCACTGATGCGCTCCCCGATGGTCCGGTAATCACGCTCCACGACGACGAACTTCGGCGCGGTCTTGCCGGGGATGAGATCGACCTCCCCGGCACGCCAGTCCTGCACGACTCCCCCGGGCACGGCCATCTCATCAGCCGTGTCGTGCAGGAGCGGCACCGCGACAAGATCGCGCACGGTGGCGAGATGACCCTCGGCGAGCTCGCCCACGCGACGTGCCAGGCCCTGGAAGATGTCGTAGTCGCTGCGTGTCTCCCACGGCGGATCGATCGCCGGCGTGAAGGCGTGCACATAGGGGTGCATGTCGGTCGACGAGAGGTCGTGCTTCTCGTACCACGTGGCGGCAGGCAGCAGGATGTCGCCGAAGAGGCCGGTGCTCGTCATGCGGAAGTCGATGCTCACGAGCAGGTCGAGCTTGCCGATGGGCGCCTCGTCGCGCCACGTCACATCGGCGGGACGCGCGTCCTCAGGAGTCTCGTCGGCCCGCACGGCGTTGTCGGTGCCGAGGATGTGCCGCAGGAAGAACTCGTTGCCCTTGCTCGAGGAGCCGAGGAGATTGGCCCGCCACACCGTGAGGATGCGGGGCCAGTTCTCGGGCGCATCGGGATCGTCGATCGCGAACTGCAGCCGACCCTCGCGCAGCTCCTGCGCGACGTAGTCGGCGGGAGCCATCCCGGCCGTCTCCGCTTCAGCGACGAGCTCCAGGGAGTTGCGATTGAACTGCGGGTACGACGGCATCCATCCCGAGCGCGCGGACTGCGCGATGGTGTCGATCATCGTCTGACCCTCGAAGCGCCCCTCGCCGAGCGGGCTGGCGAGGAGATCGGCACCGAGTCGGTCATAGCGCCACTGGTCAGTGTGGACGTACCAGAAGGCCGTGCTGATCATCTGGCGCGGCGGCCGCGCCCAGTCCAGGCCGAAGGCGAGTTGCGCCCATCCCGTGACCGGTCGGCACTTCTCCTGCCCCACGTAGTGCGCCCAGCCACCACCATTGATGCCCTGGGTGCCACACAGAGTGGTGAGTGACAGGAAGGTGCGGTAGATCGTGTCGGAGTGGAACCAGTGGTTGGTGCCCGCGCCCATGAGGATCATCGAACGGCCGTCGGACTCCTCCGCATTGCGGGCGAACTCCCGGCCGATGCGCGCGGCGACCTCGGCCGGCACCCCCGTGATCGACTCCTGCCAGGCAGGTGTGTACGGCGCATCATCTTCGTATCCCTGCGGCCATTCGCCGGGCAACCCGTCGCGGCCCACGCCGTACTGCGCGAGTAGCAGGTCGAAGACCGTGGTGACCCGCACGTCTCCCGTGGGCGTCGATAGCGTGGCCGTCGGAACGCCACGACGGTGTACGCCGCCGCCCTCGTGCTCGGCCTGACCGACGTCGAAGCGGGGCAGTAGGACCTCGGCAACCTCTGTCTGCCCCGCGCCGTACAGCGAGAGCGCAGGATCGACACCTTCGAGATCGAGGTTCCACTTGCCGACGCCCGAGTCGGAGAAGCGGAAGCCGAGTGAGCCGTTGGGCACGTGCGGACGACCCGTCGCACTGTCGACGAGGACTGTCTTGAAGGCTGCCCCCTCGGTGTCGTCGCCGAGGTCCGCTGCCGTGACGAACTTGCCCGGCACCCATGCACCATCCCGCTCGGTCAGCGTGATGAGGAAGGGCAGGTCGGAGTAGCGCTTGACGTAGTCGACGAAGCGCGGGACCTGGCGGTCGACGTAGAACTCCTTGAGGATCACGTGACCCATCGCCATGGCGAGCGCACCGTCGGTGCCCGGATGCGGCGCGAGCCACTCGTCGGCGAACTTGGAGTTGTCGGCGTAGTCCGGCGACACCGTGACGACCTTCTGGCCGCGATAGCGGGCCTCGGCCATGAAGTGCGCGTCCGGCGTGCGCGTGACCGGCACGTTCGAGCCCCACATGATGAGGTACGCCGCGTTCCACCAGTCGGCGGACTCCGGCACGTCGGTCTGGTCGCCGAAGACCTGGGGTGACGCGACAGGGAGGTCGCAGTACCAGTCGTAGAAGGAGAGCATCGACCCGCCGAGCATGCTGACGAAACGCGCGCCGCCTGCGTGCGAGGCCATGGACATGGCCGGGATGGGCGAGAAGCCGAAGACGCGATCCGGACCGTAGGTCTTGATGGTGTGGATGTGCGCGGCCGCGATGATCTCGCTCACCTCGGGCCATGTTGCGCGAACGAGACCGCCCTTGCCGCGCGCGCGTTGATAAGCGCGGCGCGTCTCGGGGTCGCCGACGACGGCGGCCCAGGCATCGACGGGGTCAGGGTGTTCGAGCTTGGCGGCGCGATACGCCTCGAGGAGAACGCCGCGCACGTAGGGGTAGCGCACCCGCGTGGGCGAGTAGGTGTACCAGGAGAATGCCGCGCCGCGGGGGCAGCCACGCGGCTCGTACTCAGGGCTGTCGGGCCCGACACTCGGGTAGTCGGTCTGCTGCGTCTCCCACGTGATGATCCCGTCCTTGACGTAGACCTTCCAGGAGCACGAGCCCGTGCAGTTGACCCCGTGTGTGCTGCGCACGACCTTGTCATGGCTCCAGCGGTCGCGATAGAAGACGTCGCCCTGCCGGCCACCGGTGCGCGTCACCGAGTGACTGTCGGCGGCGACGTCGCCGGGGGTGAGGAATCGACCCGCCCGGACGAGGAACTCCGCCGTTGCGCTGCCAGTCGTGGGCGTACTCGTCATGATGTGGCACCTTCCGCAGGGGTTACGCCTAGGAGATCCGAGCCCTGAATCGTGCGTAAGGGACGAAGGTCCTCGCGGCGCAGGCGCGCCACGCACATGTCCTCGCGTGCCCACACGTCCAGTGACGCGACCTCGATGGGCTGACCCGACTCGCGGAGGATGCCGTTGAGTAGCGCGCCATGGATGTCGCAGATCGTGGGAAACTCGCCGACGAGTGAGGCGTACGGACAGCGCGTCATGGTGATCTCGTCACCGCGCGGGTTGACCTCCACGCTGAAGCCGAGTGCGTGGAGCGAAGCCGCGGCCTGCGCGACCGCCTCGTCTGGAGTGGCTGCGGTGGCATGCTCGGGGAGCCGGCTCAACCACTCCTCGGCCATGACCTCCGGGGGAGTGGGTCCGCCCGACATGTGGTGCGCGAGCGCGCGAGCAAGCACCTCGTAGGGACTGGCACCGACGGATGACAGCGAGTAGCCCCACCGGGGACGGCCGCGGCCTGTTGCGGGCAGCGTCGTGCGGTCGATAGCACCCGTGGCACGCAGGACTTCCAGGTCGGCGCGGACGGTGGAGGGGCGCATCTCCAGGCGCTCGGCCAACTGGTCGACGGTGAGCGGGGTCAGTGCCTCTCGGAGCGAGTCGAGGATGGCCTGCTGTCGCTCATCCGAGCCTGCCCGGGGCTCGTTGCTCATGGCAGTCACCACCCCTGTCTAGCAGATTTCCTGCGATTATTCTATTTATCCTAGAAAATAATATTTTTGTGGTTTACTCCTCCCATGAGCGGTACCTCGGGCCCCATCACGGAGGCGCGGCACCCCTCGCCCCTGGCTGCCGGGGCCGTGCGCGTCCTCGTCCTGTCCACTCTCGCCTTCACCCTGATGTTCGCGGTATGGCTGATGTTCGGGGTCCTCGGCATTCCCATCCGCGAGGAGTTCGGGCTCACTGACGTCCAACTCGCGTGGATCACGGCGGTTGCCGTACTCAACGGATCTCTCTGGCGGCTGCCCGCCGGCATCCTCGCCGACCGCTACGGCGGTCGGCGCGTCTTCATCACGATGCTCCTGCTCACCGCGATCCCGGCGTTCCTCATCTCCACCGTGACGTCGTACGGCATGCTCCTGCTCTACGCCTTCCTCGTCGGCTTCGCCGGCAACTCCTTTAGCGTCGGCATCGCGTGGGTGAGCGCGTGGTGGCCCCAGGATCGACAGGGCTTCGCGCTGGGGATCTTCGGCGCGGGCAATGTCGGCGCATCCGTCACGAAGTTCATCGGCCCCACACTCATCGCGATTGTCCCGGCCGCTGGCTATCTCGGCGGCTTCATCCCGGGAGGCTGGCGCTTCGTCCCCGCGCTGTACGCCGGGCTGCTCATCGCCATGGCCGCAGCGATGTGGGCATGGACCCCGCATCATGACCGCACCCCGGGCAGCGGCCGCACGCTCGGCTCGATGCTCACGCCGCTGCGCGAGGCACGCGTCTGGCGCTTCGGTCTCTACTACGTGGTCGTCTTCGGCGCCTACGTCGCCCTCGCCGCGTGGCTGCCCCTCTACTACGTAGACGTCTACAACCTGCCGCTGAGCAGCGCTGCACTCCTCACCGCAGTCTTCATCTTCCCGGCGTCACTCCTGCGGCCCTTCGGCGGCTGGATGGCCGACCGTTGGGGCGCACGCCGGGTGATGTACGGGACGTTCACCATCATGCTCGTCGCATCCGGCATCCTCATGATGCCGTACGGATACATCGTGCTCACGCTGCCCGAGGGCGCCACGCGCGAGATCCTGCCGTGGAGCGTAGGGACCGTCCTCTTCACCGTCCTCGTCTTCTTCATGGGCTGCGCCATGGGCATCGGCAAGGCCGCGGTCTACAAGCACATTCCCGAGTACTTCCCGAATGACGTCGGGGCCGTCGGCGGCCTCGTCGGCACGCTGGGTGCACTCGGCGGCTTCTTCCTGCCGCCCCTCTTCGCCTACGCGACCGCGTGGACCGGCATGCCGCAGGCCACGTTCATGGTCGTCTTCGTCATCACCTTGGTCGCCGCCCTGTGGATGCACTTCACGGTCGTGCACATGCTTCACCAGGCAAGCCCGCATCTCACCGGTCGCATCGAGCACCACCCGGAAACGGCCGACACCCCCACTCCCGACTCAACGGTTGGAGCCGCGCGATGAGCACTGCATCCACATCACCCCGCAAGGGCTGGCTGACGACATGGGATCCCGAGAACGCCGAGACCTGGGACCAGGGCCTCGCGTGGCGCACCCTCTGGATCACGACGTTCAACCTCACGCTGGCCTTCGCCACGTGGTTCCTGGTGTCGGCCATCGCACCCAAGCTCAACAGCATCGGGTTCGACCTCAGCCAGGCGCAGCTCTACTGGCTCGCGGCGATGCCGGGCCTGGCCGGTGGCACGCTACGCCTGATCTGGACCTTCCTGCCGCCGATCCTCGGCACGCGCAAGCTCGTCGCCTACACCACGGCCCTCCTCGTCATCCCACTCGTGGGCTGGGCACTCGCTGTCCAGAACCCCGAGACGCCGTACGTCGTCCTGCTCATCCTCGGCATGCTCGCCGGCATCGGCGGCGGGGCCTTCTCCGGCTTCATGCCCTCGACGTCGTACTTCTTCCCACGCTCCAGGCAGGGTGTGGCCCTCGGCCTGCAGGCCGGAATCGGCAACTTCGGCGTCAGCATCGTGCAGTTCGTGACGCCATGGATCATCGGCTTCGCCCTCATCGGCAGCGCCCAGGTGATGGTCAACAAGGACACCGGGGCGAGCAAGGACGTGTGGTTCCAGAACGCCGGATACATCTGGATCCCCTTCGTGGTCGTCGGCGTCATCCTCGCGTTCGCTCTCCTCAAGAGCGTGCCCGTGCAGGCCCGCGGCGTCCGCGATCAGCTCGACATCTTCAGCAATCGCAACACCTGGGTGATGACCTATCTCTACGTCATCACCTTCGGTACCTTCTCTGGCCTCGCGGCGACCTTCGGCCTCCTCATCGCCAACCTCTACGGCTCCGGCAAGTTCGGCGAGCAGGGGATCGATCCGCTCGCCTACGCCTTCCTCGGCGCACTCGTCGGCTCTGTCGTTCGCGTGATCACCGGACCCTTCGCCGACCGCTTCGGTGGGGCACCACTCACGCTCATCTCCACCCTGGGCATCTCCGGCGCGGCGCTCTTCTCCGCCTTCCAGACCAACCCCACATCCGCCGACCAGTTCCCGGTGTTCCTCGCGGGCATGCTGGCGATCTTCGCCTTTTCCGGCATCGGCAACGCGAGCACGTTCAAGCAGATGCCCATGCTCTTCGAGCGTCGCCAAGCGGGTGGGGTGATCGGCTGGACCGCGGCGATCGCGGCCTACGGTCCCTTCATCTTCGGCATCCTGCTGTCGTTCCTCGCACCCATGATCTTCTTCCTCGCGGGCGCGTTCTTCGCCTTCATCGGCGCCATCCTCACGTGGATCTTCTACGCTCGACCCGGCGTGCCCGTGAAGAGCTGACCCGTGCGTGACATCGCTGGGCGCGACGACATCGCCGTCATGGTGCGGGCCTTCTACGAGACCGCATTCGAGGATCCGCTGCTCGGTCCGGTCTTCGTCGACGTGGCGCACATGGACCTCGATGCCCACATGCCGATCATGTGCGATTTCTGGGAGGCAGCGCTCTTCACGCCCGGGATCTATCGGCGCAATGCGCTGCAAGTGCACGTCGACCTGCACGCCAAGGCGCACCTCACGGCCGAGCACTTCGGTCGCTGGGTCGACCTCTGGCACGCGAC
>CAYYZU010000031.1:0-5176 GCA_964476205.1 uncultured Actinomyces sp.
CGCGGCATCCCGAAGACCATGGCGACGATGTCGAGATAGAAGGACATCTGCAGGTTGCGCTTGCCCTTGAGGAAGCGCAGCCCCTCGAGCACGCTGCGCCACCCGCGGGCAGCACCGGGCGCGACACCCTCGGGCGGCAGCGACGGCAGTCGCCACATCGCCCACACGGAGATGGCGAAGACGACGAGGTCGATGAGGTAGACGGTCGTCACCGTGCCCGTGCCCGCGATGAGGAATCCGGCGAGCACCGGCCCGATGGTGAAGGCCAGGCCCCAGGTGAGGGTGTTGAGGGCATTGGCCGCCGGCAGGAGGTGCAGTGGCACGAGCCTCGGCACGATGGCCTGCCGCGCCGGATTGGCGACCGCGAAGAAGCCGGACTGTACGGCGATGATCGCGTAGAGCAGCGCCACCGAGTTCGCTCCGGCGAGGGATTGCGCAACGAAGGCGAGCGTGCTGGCCCAGAGCCCGACGGTCGCGATGAGCGCAACCTTCCTGCGGTCGAAGCGGTCGAGCAGCGCCCCGCCGTACAGCCCGAGGACAACGAGCGGCACGAGTTGGAAGAGGCCGGTGAGTCCCACCGCCCACGAGGATTCAGTGAGGTCGTAGACCTGCAGCGCCACCGCAACGGAGGTCATCTGCTGGCCGGCGGCGCCCACGCTGTGGCCAATCCACAGGCGCCGGAAGGGGGCGCTCTCGCGCAGTGGCGTGAGATCAGCGAAGAGTCGGGCCATCAGGGCGCCGTCAGGGCGAGAGTCGCTCGACGACCCAGGCCCCCGCGTCGTCCAGACCACCGTCTCGGACGCGGCGGTACCGCAGGCGATCGTGCAACCGAGACTCCCGGCCCTGCCAGAACTCCACCGTGTCGGGTACGACGATCCACCCGCCCCAGAAATCCGGGAGCGGGACGTCACCGGGGAAGCGCTCGAGCAGGTCCGCATGGCGCTCATCGAGCACCGCGCGATCACTGATCACCTCAGACTGTCGACTCGCCCATGCACCAAGACGCGAGCCGTGCGGGCGCGACGCGAAGTAGTCCGCTGCTTCGGCTCGAGGCACCTCGATCGCGGAGCCGATCACCACGACCTGGCGGTGAAGGGGCAGCCACGGGAAGACGCATGACGCACGCCGTGTGGCTTCAATCTCACGGCCCTTGCGCGAGCGGAGATTGGTGTAGAAGGCGAATCCGCGCGCATCGGCGTCCTTCAGGAGCACAGTGCGGGCACTGGGCACGCCGTCCGCTGACACCGTCGACAGGACCATGGCATTGGGCTCGACGATCCCCTCCGCGACGGCATCCGCGAGCCAGCGGCGGAACTGCGCGAGCGGGTCGGGGGCGAGATCGGCCTCGACCAGGGTGCCCCGGTCGTACGCGAGGCGCATCGCTCTCAGGTCGTGCTCGTCGGCCACGCCCCGATCCCATCACGCCCATGGATGAGGTCCGCGGGCAGTGGGGTTGAATGGGGGCCATGAGCGACTTCGTGCCGGGGCTGGAAGGCGTCGTTGCCTTCGAGACGCAGATCGCCGAGCCCGACCGAGACGGCGGCTCTCTGCGCTACCGCGGAGTCGACATCGAGGACCTCGTGGGCCGGGTGTCCTTCGGCAACGTCTGGGGGCTGCTCGTCGACAACGAGTTCAACCCGGGTCTCCCGCCCGCCGAGCCCTACCCCATCCCTGTGCACTCGGGCGACGTCCGCGTCGATGTGCAGTCCGCGATAGCCATGCTGGCCCCCGGATGGGGACTGAAGCCGCTGCTCGACATTGACGACGACACCGCGCGAGAGAATCTCGCCCACGTCTCCGTGATGGCCATGTCCTTCGTCGCGCAGGCGGCCCGTGGGCTGGGCGTACCGATGGTGCCGCAGACGCGCATCGACGATGCGACCACCATCGTGGAGCGCTTCATGACGCGCTGGCGTGGCGAGCCTGATCCTCGCCACGTGCAAGCCGTCGATGCCTACTTCGTCTCGGCTGCCGAGCACGGCATGAACGCCTCGACATTCACCGCTCGCGTCATCGCCTCAACCGGCGCCGACGTGGCGGCGGCCATCTCGGGCGCCATCGGCGCGATGAGCGGCCCGCTGCACGGCGGTGCACCGTCGCGCGTGCTCGGCATGATCGAGGAGATCGAGCGCACCGGCGATGCCGAGGCCTACGTGCGCGGCGTACTCGATCGCGGCGAGCGCCTCATGGGATTCGGCCACCGCGTCTACCGCGCGGAAGACCCCCGCGCACGTGTCCTGCGCCGCACCGCCGAGGAGCTCAACGCCCCGCGCTACGAAGTGGCGCTGGCGCTCGAGACGGCGGCACTTGCCGAACTGCGCTCCCGTCGCCCCGACCGCATCCTCGAGACCAATGTGGAGTTCTGGGCAGCGATCATGCTCGACTTCGCAGAGGTCCCCGCTCAAATGTTCACCTCAATGTTCACGTGCGCGCGCCTCGCGGGATGGAGCGCGCACATCCTCGAGCAGAAGCGCACCGGGCGGCTCGTGCGGCCTTCGGCGAGGTACGTCGGACCCAGCCCGCGCATCCCCGAGGCCGTGCCCGGCTGGGATGCGCAGATGGTGGCCCCTTCCGGTTACACCCCCTCGACTCGCGCGTCCCGCCCCACCACCGTCCGGCGCTGACCCCTTACTCCGCAGCATCGGCGCCCTGCGTAGCCTTGCCAGCGTGACCGACGACATCACCATCCCCGCCGAGCTCCTGCCCCGTGACGGCCGTTTCGGCGCCGGGCCCTCGAAGGTGCGTCGCGAGCAGGTCACCGGCCTGCTCGACGTCGCCGGCACCTATCTGGGCACTTCCCACCGCCAGAAGACGGTGAAGTCGCAGGTGGGACGGCTGCGCTCCGGGCTCGCCGATCTCTTCTCGCTCCCCGAGGGCTACGAAGTGGTCCTCGGCAACGGTGGCTCGACGGCATTTTGGGATATCGCGACCTTCGGCCTCATCCGCGACCGCGCGCAGTTCCTCTCGTTCGGCGAGTTCGGGGCGAAGTTCGCCACCGCGGCAAAGGAGGCGCCGCATCTGGGTGATCCGATGATCATCAAGTCCGATCCCGGCGATGCGCCGTCTTTCGTGGCCGAGGCTGGCATCGACGCCTACTGCGCACCGCACAACGAGACATCGACCGGCGTCGCCATTGCGCCAGTGCGCGTGCCCGGCGCAGACGCCGGTGCGCTCGTCCTGACCGATGCCACATCCGGCGCCGGTGGACTCCCCCTGGACGCCGCCCAGACCGACGTCTACTACTTCGCGCCGCAGAAGAGCTTCGGCTCCGATGGCGGGCTGTGGTTCGCCCTCATGTCTCCGGCCGCGCTTGCACGTGTCGAGGAGATCAAGGCAAGTGGCCGATGGACGCCCGCGTTCTTCGACCTGTCCATCGCGATCGACAACTCGCGTCAAGACCAGACCTACAACACCCCCGCGCTGGCGACGATCTATCTCATGGCCGAGCAGGTCGACTGGTTCCTCGGCAACGGGGGCCTCGACTGGTGCACGTCGCGCACGGCGGAGTCGTCCGGGATCCTCTACGACTGGGCCGAAGCGAGCCCCGTGGCAAACCCCTTTGTCGCCGACCCTGCCAAGCGTTCAGCCGTCGTCGCCACGATCGACTTCGACGACAGCATCGACGCGACGCAGATCACCCAGGCGTTGCGCGCCAACGGCATCGTCGACACCGAGCCCTACCGCAAGCTGGGTCGCAATCAGATCCGCGTCGCCGTTTTCCCTGCCGTGGACCCCGACGACGTTCGCCAGCTCACGCGCTCCATCGACTACGTCATCGACCGACTCGCGTGAACGCATGAGTAAGGGCCACGACCCGGCCCTGCACGCTCCCACCCGGCCGGTCCGCGACCGCGCGACTCTGCTTGCCTACGTCCAGCTGGGCCTGCTCGGCTGGTTCGTCTACGCGTTCGGAGCATCCCTCACACTCCTGCGCGATGACGAGGGCCTCACCCGCACCGCTGCGTCGATTCTGAGCATCGCGCTCGCGGGTGGAGGCGTCCTCGGCAGCCTCACCGCCGCGCCGTTCGTGCGTCGGTGGAGTCGCGGCCTCATGCTCCGAGTCGGATCCATCCTGGTGGCCGTCGGTGCCCTGCTCTACATCTCCGACGGTCCGCTGTGGCTCGTGGCCGCGGGGCCCTTCCTCGGATCCCTCGGTGCGAGTTACTGCGCCGTCGGGGTGAGCGCCTTCCTGGAGGCGCGCCAGGGTGCCGCCGCCGATGCGTCACTCGCGGAGGCAAATCTGTCCGCTTCCATCGCGTCGCTCATCGGCACGCTCGCCATCGGAATCGGCGCCACGACGATCCTCGGGTGGCAGGCCGGTCTCGTGATCCTCGCCGTGATCGCCGTGCTCCTGGAGTTCGTGCGCGGTCGCGACCTCACTCCTTTCGACGTCGGCACCGCGATGGAGTCGCGTCAGGATGCCCCACGACTGCCGGGGTTGGTCTGGTGGGCCGTGCTCACGCTCATCCTGCTCACCAGCGTCGAGATCACCCTCCTCCAGTGGGGGCCCGATCTGCTGCGCGAGCGCGGGGGACTCGAAGCCGGGGCCGCCTCGGCCACCATCGCAGCAGTCGTCATCGGCATGATCATCGGACGCCTCATCGGCTCCAGGATCGTCGAGCGCGTCTCGTCCGAGCTCGTCTTCGGCGGCTCGATCCTCTTCGCCGCCGCCGCGTTTGCCTACACCTGGCTGGTCACGGGGGCGATCCCGCTCATCATCGGGCTGGTGCTCATCGGGATCGGCATCGGCATGCACTTCCCGCTGGGCATCGGCCGAGCCATGCGCGCCTCGCTCGGCCAGCCCGACCGCGCCGCGGGGTGGACGAGCGCGGGTATCGGAGTCATGAGCGGTGTCGCACCGTTTGCCTTGGCGGCCCTTGCGGATTCATGGGGCGTGCATAAGGCCTTCGTAGTCATGCTCGCATTCTTCGCAGTGAGCTTCCTCCTGCTGCTGTGGAAGCGCGTGCCCGAGGACGTGCCCGCGTGATCACCGTCGTTTTCAGCATCGATCTCGCTGTCAGTCCCCGACCGTAGGCTGACGAAGACGGGTAGCCGTCAGCGAGCGGAGTGGACCCAGCGGGAGGAGTTATCACCTGGGGAGTTCATCCACAGGCTGGAGGCGATCCGCGCTGGCAACGTTGCCGGAGCTGTCCACAGGCGACGTTGAGTTCCCTCT
>CAYYZU010000031.1:5276-13546 GCA_964476205.1 uncultured Actinomyces sp.
TGAGTTCCCTCTGGCAACCTTGCCCACAGCGACGACCTAGCGGCGGTGACCCGTAGAAGTTCCCCGCCCAAGAGTCCGCGGCATCCCTCGCGCATCGAATACCGCGTTCGGGATCGCCGTCATCGCGGTTCTCGAGGCGCTAGACCCAGGAGCCACCATGCCTGCGATTACCGCCCCTGGAAACTCAGCGCGTGAGGGCAGCGACAACGACGGCCGCGACGAGGAGTGCCAGGACCCCCACGGTCACGAGGCGTCTCGCGCGATGATCCACTCCCCCACTCTAGGCAGTCGGCGATAACCTGGCCGCATGGACGCTCGCCCGCAGTGGACGCTCGAGCAGATCGAGGCCGACCCTGCGTTGCGCAGCCGCGACGACAGCGGTGTCGCGGCCATCGCGATCGGGACCGCGCTCTGGGTGATCGCACTCATCGCAGTCAGCATCTGGGGCTCGACATGGGGCGTGGATGTCGAGCGCTGGACCCTCGTATGCGCCCTCGGAGCCCTACTGGGGATCCCCGGGCTCGCTCTGGTGATGGGCCGGCGCTCTCGACAGCGCAAGCGCGCGCGGAGCTAGGTCCCTTCAGTCCTGGTCGAGGACCAGGGCATCGAACCCGACGAAGTCCTGAGTGGGCGCACTCACGGGCTCCTTCTCAGCGAGCGCGATCTCGGAGTGGGCGCCACAGCCGAAGGCCAACGACACCACACAGCCATCGGCGGGGGACATGTCGTGCGCGCAGACCCCGAAGGCCTGACCGAGCGGACCGCCAATCGGCATGAGGAATCCGCACGTCGCGCAGTTCAAGGACACGGAGCGCGCCATGGACGCCTCCGGACCGCGATCGCCCGACCACCAGCGGTCCGCGGCCTCGTCCCGCCCCTGCGGAGAGAGCACGCGCGGCCGGCCGAGTCCGATCTCCCACTGGCTCGGATGCACGGGACTGCGATCGGCCACCCCATCGAGTTCGTCGAGCCCAGTGAAGCCCGCCGTGAGCCGCTGGTCGTCAGCCGACGTGGGCCAGATGGTGCCGACCGCCAGGTCACCGGGTCGGACTCGCTCCGCCCACGGCACCCACGGCGGAGCGACGAGCGCATCCGGTCCGGGCAGGAGGACAACCTCATCCACGGTCGCGGACTTAGCCCGCGGCGCGCGAGCGACGGTGACCGACCATCGCCACCCGACGTACGCCGGATCGAGGCAGAGGAAGAAGTGCGTGGCCACGCGCTCGTCGTCGTACTCGACGCCCACGTGCTCACCGACGGTGCCCCAGGGGGCCTCCTCCTCGGCAGCTGCGCGCGCGACGTCGATGGCCTTGGCCAGCACTGCGTCAGACATCACTCCACCCCCGGGGCCGGAGTGAGCTGGAAGACCCACAGGCCAAGGGTGCCCTCGGTGCCCGCAACAACCTGCAGGGAGACGCCGTCGACGGGCACCTCCTGGAGGTCGGGGTAGGTAAAGCGGTAGTAGGTCGAGGTGATCGGCTGCTGGGTGAGGCGCTGGGATCCGATCACGGGGTACCAACCGGCGTCGGCGACCACGGGATCGACGCTGATGCCAATGACCTGCCCTGGGATGACCGGAATCCGTGCGACATCAGCACCTTCGAGAGCCTGGGTGACGACATCCTGCGCGCAGGTCTCGGGGCTCAGCGGTTCGCCATCGAAGGACCAGCACAGCGCCGCGCGGTAGGCGGACGTCATGCCGGATACGACGGACACCCCAGGGGCCGGCTTCTCGCAGGCCGCGAGCGCGAGCACGCTCACGAGCGCGAGTGATCCAGCGAGCACGGGGCGGCCAATTCGGCGCATCATCAGATTGACTCCCTCAGACATCGAAGTCGTCAGCGACTGCTCGCATCACTGCGGCGAGCTTGCGGCAGTGGTCATCGCTGGGGTAGCGGCCACGGCGCAGTTGATTGGATGCGCTGTCCATGAGCTTGATGAGGTCCTCGAGGATGACGGCGACATCCTCGGCAGGCTTGCGCCCCGCCTTAACCACGGAGGCCGGCTGCTCCAGGACGACGACGCTCAGGGCCTGCTTGCCGCGCTTGCCGTCGACGATGCCGAACTCCACGCGCGCACCCTGCTTGAGCGAGGTGGCGCCGTCGGGCAGAGCAGAAGCATGGACGAAGACGTCCTCGCCGTCGTCCGTGGCAAGGAAGCCAAAGCCCTTGTCCACGTCGTACCACCTGACCTTGCCGGTCGGCATGGCTGCCCCTTCTCGCCTCCGGCGCCCGAATGAGCGCAGGACACCAGGCTAGACGGGTCCGGGGGCTCGCGCGCCCCTAGGGTGGCGCCATGGCATCCGCAGGCTCCACGGGTGATCGACTGCTCCGGATCGGGGCCGTCGTGACGGTGATCGGCCTCATCTGCACGGTCATCGCCATGCTGCCGCTCGTCGTGCCGGGCCTGGAGCTGCCTTCTGCGTGGTGGTTCCTCTCGATGATCACCGGCGTCGGACTGGCCCTGGTGATCATCGGGCTGGCCGTGTCGGCCCGCTCGCGCCGTCGCGGCTAGGCGCGCGCAAGCCAGTCGGGCAGGTGTGTGAGGTCCGGAAGCACGACATCGGGACCGACCGCGTGCAGCTCCTCGAGCGATGTGGGCCCGGTCGCCACCACGATCGAGTGGACGCCTGCCGCGCGAGCGGCGCGCACGTCACCGGGATGATCACCGACATAGGCCCACGCATCGTGCTCGCGTAGCGCCGAGGCCTTGCCCTCGGCAAAGAGGTCGCCGACGACCTCGTCCGCGTCGAGTCCGGCGGCCTGAAGTGCAAGGTCCGCGACCGCGCCGTACTTCGCCGTAACGACGAGCACGCGATCACCGCGCTCGCGCACCGTCGCGATGGCCTCCGCCGCTCCGGGCATCGCGCGCGTGAGCGGGATGCCGTGCTCGCGATAGTGGGCGCGGTACGCCGCGAGGAGCACGTCGTACGGCTCGTCAGGAAGCCAGCGGGGAAAGACATGGTCCAGGGGAAGCCCGATCGTCGAGCGAATCTCGCCACCATCGGCCTCGACGCCGTACTGGGCGACCACATACTGGACTGAAGCGACGATCCCGTCGGCGGAGTCGACCAGGGTCATATCGAGGTCGAAGCCGATCGAGCGCACCCGGTGAGCCTAGGGGTAGCGTCATCCGGTGCCCGTTCGCAGCCTCGCCGACGACCTGCGCGGTCGCAGCGACGACCAGCTCGGGCGGCTCCTTGCCGGAAGGCCCGACCTCCTCCACCCGGTGCCCGCCGACATGACCGCGCTGGCCTCGCGGGCGGGCTCCGCCGTGTCCACCTCGCGGGCCCTCGACCGACTCGACGGCCTTGCCCTCGCCGTCGCGGCCGCGGTTGCCGAGGCCGAGCCCTGCGGGGTTGACACGATCCTGTCCGCATTCGATGAAGGCCTGGCGGATGACGTCGTGTCAGCTCTCGGGACGCTTCGCGAACTCGCACTGGTGTGGGGCGACGAGGACTCACTGCGCCTCGTGCGCACGGCCCGGGAGTCGCTCACCGGAGCGAGCTCATCACCGGTGGTCTGGCCGCCTTCGCCTGTGGAGACCATCGAGCGCGATGCGCGCATCGTCGAACGCACTGCGGGCCAGCACGCCCTGGCCTCCGTGCTCGGAGTGATCGCCATCGCCGAGTCGTGGGCCGATGAGGCGGCCCCGGCCGTCCTGCGCAAGGGCGGCGTGGGTGTGCGCGACCTCGCGTCGACGGCGCGTGTCCTCGAGGTCGACGAGCGGACTGCAGCCCTGTGGATCGAGACGGCGTACGCCGCGCAGCTCATCGGCCGGGACGGCGAGGCGGAGGAGCGCTGGCGGCCCACAACCGCCTACGACGACTGGCACGACGCCCCGCTCTCCGAGCAGTGGCTGCGCCTGGCTCGGGCGTGGTGGACCACCCCGCGAGCGCCCGCTGTCGTGGGCGCCGATGCCAATGCGCTGTCCGACGAAGTCGAGCGCCGCGGTCAGCCGCTGCTACGCGACCAGGTGCTCGCTGTCCTCGATGCACTTCCGGCGGGCTGCGCACCCCTCGATGCCGATGCTGTCGTCAGTGCCATCGATGCGCGCGCACCACGCCAGGCCAGCCCGCAGCGCAGCGCCCAGATCCGCGCCATCCTCGACGAACTCGAGATCCTCGGCTTCACCGGAGGCGGCGCTCTCGCCGACATGGGACGAGCAGCAGCTCGGGATCAGGCAGATGCTCCCGAGGTGGTGCGGGTCGCCATGCCCGAGCCGCTCGATCACGTCCTCCTCCAGGCAGACCTCACCGCTATCGCTCCGGGGCCGCTCCTGCCGGACATCGCGCGCGAGCTACGCCTCATGGCCGATGTCGAGAGCACGGGCGGTGCCATCGTGCACCGCTTCAGCGCTGCCTCCGTGCGCCGGGCCCTGGATGCAGGGCGCGACTCCGCCGAGATGCTCGACTTCCTTGGACGCGTCTCGCGGACGCCGGTGCCCCAGCCGCTCACCTACCTCATCGAGGATTCAGCCCGTCGCCACGGGACGGTGCGCGTGGGTATCGCGACGGCGTACATCCGCTGTGACGACGAGACCGCTCTCGCGGTACTTCTCGCGGATCCGCGCGCGGAGGAGCTTGGCTGCGTGCGCGTGTCACCCAACGTCGTCACGGTCTCGGGTCGCATCGAGGACGCCATCGCGATCCTGCGCGACCTCGGCCTGCATCCCGTCGCGGAAACGCCGGATGGCACCGTCGCTCACGCCCCGCGGCGCCGCGCACGGGCACCGCGCCGGGGGGGAGCAGGTGCGCCTGTCGTGCGCCGTGATGCCACGCCCGCGCTGGTGAAGGCCGCCGTAGCCACCCTGCGGGCCGGCCAGTCCGACAACTCACTCGACATCTCGACCGGGGACGATGGCTCGTCGCTCGAGCCGATGCCGGCCACCGAGACGATGGCGGTGCTGCGACGCGCGATCGCCGGTTCGCTCACCGTGCGCCTCGGCTACGGCGAAGGCGAGGGCCTTGTCGATCCCATGCGTCTCCAGGCGGGCATGCTCACCGCTGTCGATCGGATCACCGGCGAGGTGCGGAGCTTCGCCGTGTCGCGCATCGTCGCTGCCGAGATTCCCGACCATGTGCACTGACGTGCGTGTGCTGGTGATGCCCGCATGCTGACCTGGATTCGGGATCACTCCAGCGACGTGGTCGATGTCTTCGTCTACATCGTGGTGCTGAACCTCGCGATCGAGTACGTGCCCTCGGTGATCAGCGAGAGCTTCTCCCTGTCGATCCTCACTGCCATCCTGCTCAAGGTCGCCCTGGAGATTGTCCTCGTCGGCAAGAACTTCGTGATGACTCGCCTCAAGGGCGCATCCGTGGCTCGGCAGAGGGCCCTGTGGGCGGGAGCACTGTGGGTGCTCGCGGCGGGCAGCAAGATTCTCGTGCTTGAGGTCGTGGCCCTTGTCTTCGGTGACCGTGTGAGCCTGGGCGGATTCATCCCCGTCACGGGACTTGTCATCTGCCTCATGCTGGCGCGCGCGGGAGTGCGCTGGCTTCTCTACGACGAGCCGCGGGGGCCTAGGAATCCACCGACCGCGCACTGACGTCGACACACGGTCTCATTGCAGTTCTAGCCGTCAGCGCAGGTCAATCTCCGCGGACCACGTGGTGAACTCCGCGAGCAGGGCCGGAATCGGATCCACGCCGATACCCGGACCGGTGGGGACTCGCAGTCGTCCGTCATCGAGGACGAAGGGCTCGGTGATGTCGGTCGCGAAGTATCGGCTGGACGCACTCGTATCGCCCGGAAGGGTGAAGCCGGGGAGCGCCGCCAGCGCGACGTTCGCAGCCCGACCAATGCCCGTCTCCAGCATGCCCCCGCACCACACGGGAACGCCCCGATCCAGGCACAGGTCATGGATCGCCTTGGCCTCGAGGTAGCCGCCGACGCGTCCCGGCTTGATGTTGATGACACTCGTCGCACCAAAGGCGATAGCACTATCGGCCGTGGCCACGGAGATGATCGACTCGTCAAGACACACCGGTGTCGCGATGCGCTCGGCGAGCAAGGCGTGGCCGCGCAGGTCATCCTCGGGCAACGGCTGCTCGACGAGCAGCAGCCCGAAGGGGTCCATCTCGGCGAGCAGGTCTGCGTCTTCGCGCGTGTATGCCTGGTTGGCATCGGTCTGAAGCGGCATGTCCGGCCATGCCTCGCGGACGGCGCGCACGGCCTCGACGTCCCAGCCCGGCTCGATCTTGAGCTTGATGCGGCGGTAGCCGGCGTCGACGTACGACGCGACCTCCTCCAGAAGCGCGTCCAGACTGCGGGGGATGCCCACGGAGACGCCGCAATCCACCTCGTCGCGCACCGCCCCCAGGTAGTCCGCGAGCGACTGCTCCCGCTGGCGCAGCCAGGCATCGAGCACGGCCGTCTCCAGAGCCGCCTTGGCCATGGGGTGGCCCTGGAACTGGCGCAATCTCCCATGGATCTCATGGGGATCGAGGAGCCGATCCGATGTCGTGGCGGGGATGAGGTGCTCGACGAGTACGTCGACCGCTCCATCGACGTACTCGTAGGAGTAGCCCGGCCACTCCATCGCAACGCACTCCGCCCAGCCCGAGACCCCGTCGCTCACGACCTCGACGAGCAGCACGTCACGTGCCTCCTGGGTGCCGAACGACGTGCGAAAGGGGCGCACGAGGGGCATGTCGATGCGATGCAGCCGGATGAGATCGATGCGGCTCATGAAGCCTCCTCCCTTGTGCCCTGACCCTGATCGGGTGTCAGGACATAGGCACCGGCACTCGTGACGGCGGAGACACGCAGTCCAGCATCGAACGCCGATGTGAGCGCCGCTCGCACCGCGAGTCGCCACTGCAGGGCGAGATCAGGGTCCGTCCGTCGCAAGGTGACCACGTCGTCGGGCAGGGAGACCAAGACCGTCTCGCGGGCGTGAGGCGGCTCGGCAACACGAGGCGACCCATCGGGGCCGAAGACGATGAGGTCGCGCGCCTCGGCGGCGATTGCAGAGTGATCGGGGATGAGCAGGTCACCCTGGGCCGCGAGGCGGGCGCGCTCGGAATCGACTGCCCACCAGGCGACCAGGCGATCGGTGCGGTCGCCCGCGTTGATGGCATCGGTCATCACGCCGTAGAAGTCAGGGTGGTAGGCCCGCACCTCAACGCCTAGGCGATTGACATTGAAATGCGCATTTCGCCGCACGAGCGGATCGAAGGTCCAGGAGATGACGGGAATGCCGTGCTCAATCGCCCAGGTGCGTTGATGCTGCTTGATGGCGGCGCCCACGCCCCGATCGCGCATACCCTCGACGACAGCGGCCATGTGGCTATGAAGGTAGACGCCGCCCGGGAGCGAGGTGTCTCGCGCAGGGAAAGCGAGGGCAGCCCCCACGACTCTCTCGGACTCCTCGTCGATGACCACGCTGCAGTAGCCACCCGCGTGCACGAGGGCGCGCAGCAGGTTGGACGTGACCTGGGTGCCCTCGCCCGGCCACACCTGATCGAAGATTGCTCGGGCTGCCGTCATGGCGTCGGGCTGGTCAGCCACTTCGACGCGCACGCCCCGAGGCGCCACCTCGATGCTCAGACCCACAGGCGGCACCGTATCCGGGGCGACCCTCCGACCGCGTGCCACCGCCGCCCATGGGGCACCATGGGCCGGTGACCGCCCCCCTCCTCGACGCCGCGCGCGCCCGCCAGGCCGATCTCCTCGACGCGGTCCGCACCCTCGTGGAGGTCGAGTCGCCGTCCGCGGACATCGCGGCCTGCCGTTCCTGCGTGTCGACCGCCGCCGCCCTCGTCGAATCGTGGCTGGGCACTCCTGGACGCATCGAGGACCACGGAGGCAAGCCCGTGCTGCGCTGGGGCCCGGATCGCCCCCGGGTGCTGCTGCTCGGTCACCTCGACACGGTCTGGCCGATCGGCACCCTCGCGCGCATCCCCTGGGCCATCGACGGCGACCGCATGCGCGGACCCGGGGTCTTCGACATGAAGTCCGGCGTCGTCCAGGCGATCGGGGCCATCGCGCTGCTGGGCCTTGACGAGGCATCCGGCGTCGGCCTGCTCCTCACCACCGACGAGGAGATCGGCTCGGGTTGCTCGAGGGCCGTCATCGAGGATGCCGCTCGCGAGGCAGAGGCCGTGCTCGTGCTCGAGCCTTCGGTCGAGGGCGAGCTCAAGACCGCACGCAAGGGCACATCGTGGTACGTCGTCCAGATCACCGGTCGCGCAGCGCACGCGGGTCTGGACCCGGAGCGCGGCATCAATGCGCTGGTCGAAGCCGCGGCTCTCGTGAGCGATGCGGTGA
>CAYYZU010000032.1:0-10882 GCA_964476205.1 uncultured Actinomyces sp.
CGCCGCAGCAGGGCGCGTGGTGCAGTCCCAGGAGCTGGGCGGCTGGGCGGCGAAGCGGTAGGGCTTGCCCACCTGTGCGAGCGCGTAGGAGACCACGATGGCGGCGCGGTCGGAGCTGACACCGGATCCGCCGGAGTAGCCACCGCCACCGCCTGAGTTGTACTCGCCGTTGTCGTTAGGGCCGCCGTTGGCGGAGGTGGTGCCGGTGGAGGAGCCGCCTCCGGAACTGCTGGAGCCGCCTGAGTTGATTGCTGCGGCCGCAGCGGCAGCCGCGGCGCGAGCCTCGGCCTCGCGGCGAGCCCGCTCAGCCTCGATCTGCTCACGCAGCTCCTGCTCGAGTCCGTTGAGGTAGGCGTCAGCGTTGGCGACGGCGTCGTCGAATTCCGCGGAGCGGGCTTCGAGCTCGGCGAGGGCGGCCTGCTCGGCCTGCTCTTGCTGGGTGAGCTCGGCAGCCGCCTGGGCGAGCTGGAGCTTGGCGACCTGGGTCTTGCGCAGCGCCGCGCTCTGGCCCGAGGCGACGATGTCGAGCACGACCGCCTGATCGAGGAACTGCTGGGCGTCCTCAACGAGGAGGAGCTGGAGCGAGGAGTCGACCCCGCCGGAGCGGTAGGCGGTCGCGGCGTAGCGGCCGATGGTGTCCTGGGTCTCCTCGAGCTGGGCCTTCGCCTTGGCGACCTTGGCCTTCGTCTTGTCGATCTTGCCCTGGACCTGGGAGACGGCGTACTCCGCTTCCTCGACCATGCCGTGGGCGGCCGCTGCCTTCATCTCGAGATCGTCGAGGTAGGCGCGGGCGTTCTCCACGTCCTGGCGCAGGTCGGCGCTGGAGGCACCGATACCCATAAGGCTGGCGGCGGTCAGGGCACTGACGGACACGGCGGCGATGAGTGCTCGCCTGAGGCGTCTCGGTCGTTGCTGCACGGTCATCCTCTATCCCTCTTGCCTACCGGGTGAGCTGTCGGGCTCGGGCGGGGATTGCCCTACGCGCGGTGGCGGGCCACCTTGCGATTCGCCCCAGGTACCTGGGTCCCCGGTTCCTCACTCTTTGCGGAGTGCGGATTCGGCATGGTCGGTTGGTGCGGTCTGTCGTGCTTCCTGCAGTGGATCTGTGTCGCAGTCCTGTCTCCCGCATCCGCTCTCGGTCACCCGAGGGCATCACGTGGTCAAGGACCGGTCCGATGGTAACAGGATGATCACGACGGGCCAACCGGAGGGGCGGACCTGTGGACGACTTGGGGATGCGCAGTCGCCTCAGCGTTGCTGGACAACGACCGAAAACGTGAGCTCCACGGGGCTCCCGAGGTCGGACTTGCGGTAGCCCTCCATGGTGCCCGTGCCCGTGGCCTTGGCGTAGGGGCCGGTGCCGCCGATCACCGTGAGAGTGCCGCGGAACGTGGCATTGGCCGTGCCTGAGGTCCCCGGCGAGGTCGCCCAGCCGGACACGGAGAACGCGATCTTGACCCCGTCGGCTCGGGTGACCGTGACGAATCCGCCGAAGGGGCCGGTGCCGCTCACGTAGTCCACGCTCCCCAGGAAGCGCATCTGGGCGGAGGACTTGCCCCACTGGGTCGGGCCCTGGAGGTCGTTCCAGCCGTAGGTCACGTCTCCCGGGAGGGTCTCGAGAGTGGTGCCCGCGCTCGTAAGGTCCACCTCGAAGACCAGGACCTTGGACTTGGCGGCCTGGGCGGGCGAGCCGGCGAGACCGGCCAGTGCGACGAGGGCCGTGGCCGCGAGGGTGGCGACAAGGCGGCGGTGCATGGTTCCTCCCTGTGGTGTGGTCGCGCCAATGTAGTGGCGAGGGGATTGCCCAGGGGAGGGCCCGGCACAATATGGCGCCAGGGGCGGTAGCTCAGCTGGTCAGAGCAGCGGACTCATAATCCGTCAGGTCGTGGGTTCGAGCCCCACCCGCCCCACCGATCCGATGTGTGGATTCGGCTGACGCGTAGCGTTCTGGCTCCGGTCGACGGGTGACGTGCCTTCGCCTGGTGCGTGGCACTTCCGAGTCATTGGGTGGGAGCCGAGTCCCGTGGTAGCACGGTTTTGACCTGTTTCCGGGCGTATGTACCTTCCTGGCTTTGTCCTCTCGGGTAGGAGAACCATGAAGTCACGCATGACCGCACTCATCGCAGTTGCCGTGGTTGCTACCGGCGCCCTCGTTGCTGCTGCGCCCTCTCAGGCGGCGAAGCCCGCGGCCGTCATCACGTGCAAGACCCCACCGGGGAACACTGACGCGCAGGCCACAGCTAAGCAGCTCGCCATTACGTTCTTCACGCTGCTTCAGTCCAAGGATCGGGCCGGCCTGAGCACGTTCCTCAACCCCGCCTTCATTTCGGTGGATGGCAAGGGAGTCGCCAAGACCCGGGGCCAGCTCGTGAATGGCCTGCTGCCCAACATCAAGAAGTTCAAGGTCTCGCGTGTCAATGCCAGGTTGGATGAGGCCGTTCTGACGTCTCACTACCTCGTCCTGGCCGCCGGCGACATCAATGGATCGCCCTACTCCATCAAGGACGCTCCCCGGCTCTCGACCTTCACTTTCTGCACGGGGACGTGGCAGATGACCTCTCACGCGAACTTCGATCCCCTGCGCGGGTAGTTCGCGCAGGGGCGCGCCCTATCTGCGGATGCGCATCGCGAGTAAGTCCACCTGCCACAGCGAGCGGAAGGTCTCGCGGGCCGTACGGGCGATAGCGTCGCGGTCCGCGCGTGGGACCGTGCCGCTGCCCGTGACGACGTCAATGATTTCCGCGATGCTGCGGCGACCGTCGATGTGCTCGACCAGCGCGGCCTCCAGGGAAGTGAGCTCACGCGTCCAGCCGTCGTGGCGGCGTACGGCGGATCCGATGAGCCCGCACGCCTTACGGAACGACGGCACGTAGTCCAGGGCCGCCTCGGAATCGAAGTTGATCGCATAGGACTCCGCCGGGCGCTCCGGTCGGCACGCGAGGAAGTAGTGACAGGCGTTGCTCGCATTGATCCGCTGCATGATCGACCACTGCTGCTCCCGCGGCATCGCGGCGACTGCGGTGAAGAAGGGGCTCGTCGTGGGCGTGGGCGGGTAGTAGGACGCGCGAAGGAAGAGATCCTGGAAGGCCAGCCCAGACTCCTCCACGAGTGCGCGGCACTCGTCGATCGAGTAGGCCTCCTCTCGGCCGTGCAGGAAGGTGTCCACGACACCGGCGTCGTCTCCGAGGTCCGGCGCGATCTGCAGGTAACTGGCCAGCGGATGGAGGGGACCCAACTGGCCGATCGCGTCACGCACGACGTCGAGTGAAGCCTCATCCTGCTGGAGGCCGAGGTCCTTGAACACCGACTGCATCATCTGCACGCCGATCCGGCCGTAGTTGGCGTAGAGCATCACGGCGAGCACGCCGTCGGGTCGCAGGAGTCCGCCAAGGGCGCGCATTCCTGCCGCGGGATCGGCCATGTGATGGAGGACGCCGGTCGTGATGATGAGGTCGAAGTCGCGATCCAGTGAGGCCACGTCCTCGATCGGCAACTGGTGCAGCTCGAGGTTGGCGAGGTCGTACCTGTCCTTGAGCGATCGATGGTGGTCGAGGGAGGCACTGCTCACATCGATCGCGACGACGCGCGCAGCAGGGTTCGTGTAGGCGATCACGGCGGCCTGGTTGGTGCCGCAGCCAGCCACCAGGATGTCCATGCCGGGCAGGTAGTCGCGGTCAGGCCACATGAGCCGATGGGCATGACTCGGGTCGAACCACTGCCAGTTCCCGCGGAGCCACTCCTCGAGGTCCTCGATGGGCGCGGGGTAGACCCACTTCTCGTACTGCTGGGAGACGACGTCGCCGAGCGGATCAGTGGTCACGGTGTGTGCCTCCCTTTGGCGTCTCATCATGGCCCACGACGGTCTAGCATCGCTAAGGTCCAGTACGGCGTACCGCCAAGGAGGCTCCGCGATGGCATCGACGCGTAGACGAGGGCTGGCCGCAGCGCTAGGAGCCTCCGCCTTGGCGGGAGCGGCTCTCACCGCGGCCCCGGCCCTCGCAGCGGATGGCGCGAGCCCGGCGCGCAGCGAGGCAGCATGCGTGGAGCGAGCCCTGGACATGGCACAGCCGCTCATCGCTTCGGTCGCGAAGCCCGGATCGGCCAAGGCGCGCGGAGTCAACGACACGATCAAGCGCATCCGCGAGCGCTCGGCAGATTGCGCGGACGTGCTCTTCCGCGACGGCACGGCGGATCAACCGAATGCCGGGCTCCTCATCGGTAACGGCTTCTCCTACTCCGACACGACCTGCCCCGTGACCGAGGTGTGCGACGGCGGCGATGCCGGCGCGCTCAAGGGCGATGGCGGGGACGGCTACAACGGCGGGGACGGCGGCAACGCCGGTTGGTACGGCGGCCGCGCGGGCGATGGCGGCAACGCCGGCGCTGCGGGTGGCAACGGCGGAGACGGCGGCCGCGCCGGGCGATTCGGCAATGGTGGCAATGGCGGCAATGGAGCTACGGGCGGTGACGGCGGCAACGGTGGAGCCGGAGGCCTGCTGCGCGGCACCGGTGGCAACGGTGGTCACGGCGGCAATGGCGGAGCCGGAGGCAACGCGGGCATCTTGAGCAACGGTGTGGCCGCGGTCGGAGGCACGGGCGGCAACGGCGGCGCTGGTGGCAACGGCGGCACCGGAGGGCTCCTCAGCGGCAACGGCGGGTCCGGCGGTCACGGCGGTAATGGCGGAGCCGGTGAGCACGGCGAGCACGGTGACCATGCGTCGACGGGCAACGCGGAGCATGGAGAGCACGGGGGTCACGGTGGCAACGGCGGCGCCGGCGGAGCCGGAGGCGAGGCACGCGGCGTAGGCATCGACGGACTCGGCGGCACTGGCGGCAATGGCGGTGCGGGTGGCCGTGGGGGCGATGGCGGCAACGCCGGAGTCGGGGGCAACGGCGGAGTCGGGATGACTGTGAGCGGCACTGGCGGCAATGGTGGCGATGGCGGCAACGGTGGCAACGGTGGCAACGGTGGCGCTGGTGGAGATGGAAGTGTGGGCGGCAACGGCGGCACCGGGGGCCCGCCAGGAGTCGGCGGCGCAGGCGGCACTGGTGGCAACGGTGGCAACGGTGGAGTTGGCGGCAATGCAGGAGTAGGCGGCGACGCCGGGGCCACCTTCGATGCGATTCCTCCGCTTCCTCCTCTCCCGCCCTTCCCCTCGACCTGACGATTGCGGGCCTGAGACGTCGCGATCGCGTCGGCCTCTAGCCTTGCGCGCGTGAGCTCCACAGAGACGGCACTGCCTCCGGACTCACGCCGCGTCCTCATTGGACTGTGCCTGGCCATGGGCGGGGCACTTGTAGGCCTGGCCTCGCTCAACTTCGTGCTCACGCCGATGCTGGCGGACCTAGGCATCGACGAGCAGGGTGCCAGTCTGGCGCTCTCGATTCCCTCCATCGCATCGCTTCTCGTTGTCTTCCTCGCGGGAAGGCTCGGCGATCGGCGCGGTCACCGCACGGTGATCATCTGGATGAGCGTGTCCTTCATGCTCGGTTCGGCCATCGTCGCTGCCGCGCAGGGGCTCACGCTCATCGTCATCGGACTGCTCTTTCAGGGCCTCGCCTCGACGGCGATTCAGATCGTCGTCTTCGGGATGCTCTCCGAGCGCTTCAGCGAGCCGAAGGTCCGCGCGGCTGCCTTCGGCACCTTCGGCATGGTGTCGCCCTTCATCTGGATGTGCTTCCCCGTGCTCACCGGCTTCGTCGTGGGGGAGGTGTCCTGGCGCTGGGTCGCCGTGCTGTGGGTGATCAGTGGCCTCATCATCATGCTCGCCGCGATGTTCCTCTTGCCGCGCCCGACTGATGTGCGCCCCACGGGGGAGATCGTGACGCCCATCCTGGCCGGAGCGACGGTCGCGGGAGCAGTCCTCTCCCTCGACCAGCTCAATGCCGAAGGGCTGACGGCCGGCACGCTCGCCGCCTTCGCTCTCACGGCAGCCTTCGCGATCGCGTGCGGCATCCTCATGCGCCGGTTGCCCGCGCCCGCGTTCTCGCTGCAGCCACTCGGGCTGGGGCGCACGCGGGCGCTGCTCAGCGTCGTCGTCATCATCCCGCTCATCAACACCGTCTTCTTGATGACGATGGCCTTCCAGTACCTCTACGGACTCACGGTCCTGCAGACGGCGATTGTCATGATCCCCGCGCAGGCGGCCGCCGTGCTCGGCACGCGCTTCATCGCGGGGCCGCTCATGCGGCGCAGCGGCGGCCCAGCAACCGCGGCCACGTTCGTCGCCATCCTCTCCGTAGCGATGCTCGGGTCCTTCCTCGTCCAGGTCGACTCGCCGCTGTGGGTGCCGATCGCCTACATCACCGTCTACAACGTCCTCACCGTCGCCGCATCGATCACGGTGACGAGCGGCGTGCTGGCATCTGATCCGGACGTGCCGGCGGACCAGCTTGCGGCGTACCGGGGCTCCGGCGTCGCGCTCGGTGGCGTCCTGGCGGTCGTGGTGATGAACACAGTGGTCTTCGGCCTGGCGCGGCTGTTCATGTCAGCGGACTTTCAGGCCAATGGGCTGTCGCAGGAAGATGCCGCCAGCCTCATGGGCGAGATCGAGTCGTCGTCCACGTCAGTGGATCTCATGAGCCAGTACGCCGCGCCTCTGCCCTCCGGAGTCGAGACGAGCGAGGTCATCGCCGAGAGCATCGCCGCGGGCCTGCACATCAACGGTGTGATCGGCGCGGTGCTGGCACTCATCTGCGTGTTCCTCGTGCGCGTCGGCCGCAAGGAAAGAGTTCCGGCCTAGGCGGGGAGGGGGTACCGCCGCTTGACGATCGTGGCAAGCCCCCAGGAGATGACGACCACCGCGCCGACGGCGAGGAATCCGCCGTACGGCGTCACGAAGGCGAGGGGCGCTGCGATCAGCGCCCCCGCGACGGGAGCGAGCGCCCGGAGGATCCACCTGCGCTTCTCCGGGGAGGAGATCTGGCGGACGAGGAGGTCATCGCGCAGCGCGATCACCATGAGCAGCACTTCGAGCAGGCTCACGCACGCCATGTAGACGAGGAAGAAAGCGAGGGCGCGCGGGTCCCACTCTTCGCCGATGAGCGCGGCCGGCAGGGGGAGTAGTGCAATGAAGGCCAGGTAGACCAGGACCGCCCAGATGTAGTGGTCGTCCATGCGCCGCAGGGTCAGCGTGAAGCGGTGGTTCGCCTTCCAGTAGAGCCCGACCCAGACGACGGCGAAGGCGTAGGCCCAGATGTTGCTGAAGCTGTCTGAGATGACCTGGCCGACGTCTGCTCCGTTGAGTCCGGTGAGAGCCGGGAGGACGATCTGCACCGCGATGAGCGTGAGGCTGATGGCGTAGACCGCGTCGCTGAACAGGATGACGCGCTCGAAGCCCTGGGTCCCGCTGTTGTAGAAGCGCTGCGTCCAGGGATTGGCGTCGGCCTCATCCCGGGGGGATGGCTGGTCTCCGCTCGCGTCGTCTGGCATGGGCAGAGGCTAGTGGCAGGGCCACGGCCCGTCACGGATCCACGAGGTCGATGCGCAGCGTGCTCAGGCGCTCGGGGAGCGACGCGACGACATCTCGGCGCGGATCAGGTACGTCGATATGAGGCCCACGGGGGAGTGCCGTGAGCGGCCGGAGTCTCGTGTCTGCCAGCACCCCCTCGACCAGGGACTTGTCGCCCCCGGTGGCGAGGTAGTCCACGGGCAGTGCGGGCACGATCACCCTTGCGGCGTAGTCCGCAGCGGCTTCGACTAGCTCGTGCACCTGCTTGTCGCGCCGGCGTGCAAAGCGCTGCTGAGACCAGCCTCCGGCCGCCGTGCGGCCCTGGACGTGACGCTTGCCGATATCGCTCGCGACCACGGTGTCGCCCTCGACGATGACAGCCGCGAAGCCTCCGCGCCGGATGAGGATGACTCCGGTGCGCGGAATGCGTTGCACGGCAGCGGCGAACTCGGAAGCATTCGTCACGCCGACGGGATAGAGAGGTGTGATGGTTGCCGCTGCGCCGTCCGCTCCCTCAAGTTGCAGGACGCCGTCGGCCAATTGCTCGGTAGACCCTCCGTGGCGCTCGGCGAACCCGTCGATCCAACGCGACAGGCGCGCGGCAGGCACGGAGACGGTGCGTGCGCTCATCGCGGCAGAGGGTTGCCCATGTTGTTCACGGTGCAGGTGCGAGGGAGTGAGCCCGCGATCGCTCCGGTCATGAAGAGGTCCACCGGCGATCCGGCGTAGGCACCTGTCTTGCGGTTCGTGGCCGCAGCAGCAGGCACCTGGAGGTGATCGATCCCGGCGAAGTAGTCGACATCCAGGCTTTGCTGGCGCGGGCAATAGGACGGAGCCATGGAGGCGTAGAACTGCGCGGTGAGGCAACTGCGTTGACCCACCGGGCCGATGCCGTCAACGCACCAGATGATCCGGTCGTTGCGACCCTGTGCGAGGTAGACGGGCACCTTCGCGCCTGCGTTGTCGACGGGAACCTTCGAGTAGGGATTGATGCCGTAGGGGCCAGGCATGTGGAACTGCATCCACGCGCACCAGTCCTGGACGGCCTGCGCGGCGCCGCTGGGATCGGCGCACGTCTGGTCGATGGCGCCCGTCCATCGACCGTTGACCTTCGCGCCCGCGAACGGCGCCTGGAACATCCGCGCGCGATTCGGATCGAGGTACTTCGCTGTGGCAAATGCCACGGTGATGAGGTCGCGCCCGGCGAGGCAAGAGCCGGCAACCCTCGGCGCCGTCTGCAGGCCATCCGCGGTAAGGACCGCCGCTGGCGACACGCTCGAGGTCGGACCGAAGGGCAGGGGTCCCGACGTGGCGTCGCGCACCTCACCCCAGGAGGCCGTGACAAAGCTGAAGAGCGCGGCGCCGAGCGGGAAGGCCACACCCACTCCGGGATCGTTGTTGTAGATCGCGCGGTCGCCCAGGTGGTAGCCGATGAGATTGGCGGGCTGACCTGGCGAGGTCGTCAACTGGGTCGCGGGCGCGAGCGCTGCGACACCGGCCAGGTCGAGTGTGCGGTCGTCGTGGAGCGCGAGGTATTGCCGGGCGAGCTGACCGGCCCACAGTGCTGAGCCTCCGCCCTGCGAGTGCCCCCAGGCGATGAGGGGCAGCTCCGCGGTGGGCGACACCGGGTCGAGTCCGAAGGCCGCAGGGTTGCGGGTGAGGACGCGTGCGGAATCGATGACAGCGACACCCTCGGCCACTCCGAGCACATAGCGCTGCAACTGGTCTGAGCCCATGCCCTGCGAGGGATAGTCCGTCGCGGTCACAGCCGCACCGGAGCGGAGCATGGTCACGAGTTGGCCGGTCTCCTGCGGACCGCTCGGGATCGGCGCGACGAAGCCTGCCGGGTTCATGCTCGGCTGGCACACCTGCTTGAGGCCGACCGTCCCGTGCGCCCATGCGATGACGCTGCTGAGTGATTTCTGCTTCGGGAGGGCAACGAGGCCGCAGGATGCGACGACCGATCCCGCATCGCCCGTCGTCGCGTAAGCCATGCGATACAGACGTCCGTAGACAAGCCCGGATTCGGCAGTGACGTCCTGAGGCGGGGCCAGGAGATCCCCGGGGGTCTTGCCGACGAGCGCGGCCGCGATGTCGATGTCGAGGCACACGTTGGCCGTGGCCGCGGGGGCCACCGGAACTCGCGGTGCCGGGTCGGCCGCCTGTGCTGCAGGAACGGTGACGAGGGCTGCCACGAGTGCCAGTCCTGCCGTCACACTCACGATGCGCATGTCTGCAACCTAGCGGAGTAGCGAGTGCCCGGCCCTCATCGCCCGATCCGGCCCGCGACGGGCACACTGCTGCCATGACGGATGCCATCAACGTGCTCGGCGGACCTCTGGAGGAGTGCGGACGAGACCCGCTCACCGGCTTCTACCGCGACGGGTGCTGCTCGACTGGCCCCGACGATCTTGGGTCGCACACGGTGTGCGCGGTGGTGTCGGCGGAGTTCCTGGAGCACCAACTCGCCTCCGGCAATGATCTCGTCACACCTCGGCCCGAGTTCCGCTTCCCCGGACTGAAGCCCGGTGACCGTTGGTGCGTCTGCGCCTCGCGTTGGCTGCACGCCTACCGCGATGGCGCCGCGGCGCCGGTGGTCCTGTCGTCCACCAACGCCGCAGCGCTGCGCATCGTCCCGATGGAGGCGCTGCGGGAGCACGCCGTCGACGTACCTACCAGTCCCGAGGGGCTCGATCCGCTCAGCTGACTCGGTCGCGGAGTATCCGGAAGGCTCCCAGGTGGTTGTACGAACCGTACTTAAGGTTCTTGAGCACCGTGCTGATGTCGGCTGCGGGCTTGTCGTCCAGCATGTCGTTGATGTCGGCGATATCGACCTTCTCGACCGTGATCCCGACCTTGGCCGCCTTCGCAAGTGACTCCATGCCCTTGGCGAACGACTCGTCGTAGAGGGCCTGGATCTGAGCATTGTCGAACTCCCCGACTGCGTCTCCCTGAGTCGGGTCCGCGATGTTGTAGCGGTCCAGGAGCACGCGCACCGCGTCCATGTGCTTCTGCTCGGAGCGTGCAATGTTGGTGAACTGCCGGGCGCCGTACTCCTCAGCGAACTCAAGGTAGAGATCGCGCGCCATCTTCTCTTCCTGGACCATGAAGGTGAGCATGTCGATCGTCTCGCGGTCGACAGCCGACGCAGGTGCAGCTGCCATGAGTCCGGCCCCGAGCGCGGCCACGCCAACGGCGGCGATGGTGGTGGTGAGCTTCCTGGTCTTCATGACCCCTCCTCTGCGTCCCCGGGCGTGATGTCCGGCTACTTCCGTTGTCCTCCTGCAATGTGAAGATCGCATCAAGGGAGTGCAACGCGTCCGTACGAATGGGTGGGCGCGCTCGCGATGGCCGGTTCCTTCGGGACTAACGGCCCGCTCGGCGTAGTCTTCGGGCCATGACGGCGACCGACGAGCGGACGGATCTCGACT
>CAYYZU010000032.1:10982-13348 GCA_964476205.1 uncultured Actinomyces sp.
GCTCGGCGTAGTCTTCGGGCCATGACGGCGACCGACGAGCGGACGGATCTCGACTCGGCCCTGGCCCAGGCACGTGAGCGCTACGTCGCGCAGCGACCGATTGGCGCGCGGATGCACGCCGATGCCAGCGAGGTCATGCCAGGCGGTAATACGCGCACCGTGCTCTACCACCCGCCGTTCCCGCTGCGCATTGCGCGCGGCGCGGCGCAGCGCGTCGTCGATGTCGATGGTCACGAGTACGTCGACCTGCTGGGGGAGTACACCGCCGGGCTCTACGGCCATAGCCAGCAGCCCATCCTCGATGCGGTGCGCGCTGCGCTGGATGACGGGATCAGCCTGGCCGGCCACAACGTCTACGAAGCTCAACTCGCCCGGGTGCTGGTTGAGCGCTTCCCCGCATTCGAACTCGTGCGCTTCACCAACTCGGGCACCGAGGCCAACCTCATGGCGATCTCCCTGGCCCGCGTGGTCACCGGCCGCCCCAGCATCGCCGTGATGCGCAGCGGCTACCACGGCGGCCTGCTCTACTTCGGCGGCGGCGGGTCCCCGGTCAATGCGCCGTACGACGCCGTCGTCCTCGACTACAACGATGTGGAAGGCGCACGGGCAGCGATCCGCGAGCACGCCGCGCAGCTCGCCGCCGTGGTCGTGGAGCCGGTCCTCGGGTCCGGGGGTGTCATCCCCGCGACCCGGGAGTTCCTCCAGGCGCTGCGTGAAGAGACGCAGGCACATGGCGTGCTCCTCATCCTCGACGAGGTGATGACGTCACGGTTGTCTCCGCGGGGGGCTGCGCCGCTCTACGACGTGACACCCGACCTGCTCACCGTGGGCAAGTACCTCGGCGGCGGACTCTCTTTCGGAGCCTTCGGCGGCCGCGCGGACCTCATGGCTCGCTTCGATCCGTCGCAGCCCGGCGCGTTGCCGCACGCGGGGACGTTCAACAACAACGTCCTCTCCATGGCGGCGGGCCTCGCCGGACTCACGCAGGTCCTCGATGACGACCGGCTCGATGCCCTCAATGCACGAGGTGATCGCCTGCGCGAGGCGCTGCAGTCAGTGATGGCACCTCATGGCTGGACTGCCACGGGGATGGGTTCGATGGTCGGCTTCCACCCGGTGCCCGGCCCGGTCGACTCGCCCGCCGATATCGCGGCAGCCGACGACCGCAGGCGCGAACTGCTCTTCCTCGACCTACTCGAGCGCGGGTGGTACGTCGCACCGCGTGGATTCATCGCGTTGAGCATCGAGGTGACCGACGACGACATCGACGGCTTCGTTGCAGCGGTGGCCGACTCTCTCGCCGCTCGTCCCTAGGGCAGCGCCCAGTCGATCGGCTCGTCTCCGAGTTCCTCCAGTAGCTCATTGGCGCGGCTGAAGGGCCGCGAGCCAAAGAAGCCTCGGTCGGCAGACATGGGGCTCGGGTGGGCGCTCGCGATCACCGGCGTGTCCTCGAGCATGGGCTCGAGAGACTGCGCGTCGCGACCCCAGAGGATCGCAACCAGCGGAGAGTCGGGGCGCTCGACCAGGCCGCGAATGGCGCACTCGGTGAAGGTCTCCCAGCCCTTGCCGCGGTGGCTGCCGGGATTGCCGGCCTGCACGGTGAGCACGCGATTGAGCAGCATGACCCCGCGCTGAGTCCACGGAGTCAGATCACCGTTCGCCGGCCGCTCCACGCCGAGATCGTCGACGAGCTCGCGGTAGATGTTCTGCAAGCTGCGCGGGAGGGGGCGCACGTCGGGCGCGACGGCGAAAGACAGTCCGATCGGGTGACCCGGAGTGGGGTAGGGGTCCTGGCCCACGATGAGCACCCGGACGTCATCGATCGGCGTGGAGAAGGCCCGCAGGATGGCGTCACCCGCAGGCAGCCACGGTCGTCCCGCCGCACCTTCGGCGCGCAAGAACTCGCCGAGCGACACCAGAGTCTCGCGCTGAGCCTCCAGCACGGGCACCCATGTGGGATGCACCAACTCCTCCAGCGACTGCGCCACGGAGTGACCGTATCGACTCCACCCCCGTCACCGTCACCGTCACCGTCGGAGGGGAGATGCGTAGGCTCCAGCCATGGGCCATGACCTGCTTCCGCCCGCGCCCCTGGTCCTCGCCGGTGCGCCCCTGCCCCTGGTGGGCCCCGCGCGCATCTACGCCTGCGGTGTGACCCCGTACGACGTCACGCACCTGGGTCACGCGGCCACCTTCGTGTGGGTCGACGCGCTCGTGCGCACGCTTCGCCACGCCAACCTCCAGCCCATCGTCACGCGCAACATCACTGACGTCGACGATGTGCTCACCGAGGCGGCACGCAAGGCCGGATCGCCGTACGACGAGTTCGCCGCCATCCACCAGTACGACTTCGACCACGACATGTC
>CAYYZU010000033.1:0-8636 GCA_964476205.1 uncultured Actinomyces sp.
GCGCGAGCGCCTTCACCTTCTATCGCGGCACCGCCATCATCATGGCGAGCGATCTCGGTGCGCAGCCCTCGAGCGGGCTCGAGGTGCAGCTCTGCGGTGATGCGCACCTGTCGAACTTCGGCCTCTTCGCAGCTCCTGATCGCGTCCCTGTCTTCGATGTCAACGACTTCGACGAGACCAATCCGGGCCCCTTCGAGTGGGATGTCAAGCGACTGGCTACGTCGTTCGTGCTGGCGGCCCGCGACAACGGCTTCCCCGAGGACGTGGTCGCGGACGCAGCTCTCGCCAGTGCGCGGCAATACCGCTTGTCCATGGCGGAGTACGCCGCCATGAAGGAGATTGACATCTGGTACGACCGAGTCGATGCCTCGACGATGGAGGCCTGGGCGCAGCGCACGAGCGGCAAGACGGGGGAGAAGGCGGTACGTCGCACGGTCGCCAAGGCGCAGGCACGCACCGCGTGGACCGCCATACGCAAGCTCACCAAGGTTGTCGACGGTCAGCGCATCTTCGTGGACGAACCGCCGCTCGTCGTGCGCGTGCCTGAGGACTCGATGGCGCGGTCTCTCATCTTCGGTGCCCTCCCGGGCTACCTCGAGAGCCTCGCGCCGGATCGTCGCGCGCTGCTGGACCGCTATGAGGTCATCGACCTTGGCCACAAGGTCGTCGGCGTCGGCAGCGTGGGCCTGCTCGCGTGGGTCCTGCTGCTTCAGGGTCGTGATTCCGACGACATCCTCACCCTGCAGGTCAAGCAGGCCCAGCACTCCGTGCTGGAGCCCTTTACCGCGGCGTCGGAGTACGCGCAGATGGGCGAGCGCGTGGTCGAAGGTCAACGGCTCATGCAGGCAGCGAGTGACTCCTTCCTCGGCTGGGTCACCGGCAAGCTCGGGCGCGAGTACTACGTCCGTCAGCTGCGCGACATGAAGTGGTCACCTGATCCGTCACGCTTCATCCCTCAGGGCCTGGCCTCCTACGCCGAGTTGTGCGGCCACGTGCTCGCTCGGGCGCACGCCCGCACGGGCGATGCCATCGCGATCTCCACGTATCTTGGGCGTGCGACGACCTTTGACGAAGCCATCCGGGGCTTCTCCCTCGCTTATGCGGACCAGGTCGCTAGCGACTTCGATGCCTTCACCGCTGCGGTGGCGTCCGGGCGCCTGTCGAACGATGTGGTCTCGACGGACTCCGAGCACTTCACGAACATGATGCGCAATCCCCTTCAGGCCCAAGCTGGAGCCAACCCCGGACAGGCTTCGTAGGATCGCGTCATGGACGCCGACGTCGTCGTCATCGGAGCTGGCGCTGCCGGGTCCTCCACCGCCTGGCATCTCGCCCGGCGTGGTCGCGAGGTGATCCTGCTCGAGCGCTTCGCACGCGGACACGCATGGGGCTCGTCTCACGGCGCGACGCGCATCTTCCGCGTCGCTTATCGTGATCCGCTCTACTCGCGGTTGGCGACGGAGTCGATCCCGATGTGGCGTGAGCTGGAGCGCGAGGCCGGCGAGACGCTGCTGGAGCAGACCGGGCAACTCGACCACGGGTTCGCCACCGCCATCGACGAAATCGAGGTCACCCTGAGGTCCGGGGGGTGGGCCTTCGACCGCCTGACCCCTGCCCAGGCGCGCGAGCGCTGGCCGGGGATGGACTTCGACGACACCGTCATCTATTCACCCGACGGCGGGCGCGTCTTCGCCGATCGGACCATCGCGGCGCTGCTCCGTCTCGCGGAAGACGCCGGGGCCCAACTGCGCTTCGAGGAGCCGGCCCTGGCCATCGAGCCCGCGGGAGAGGGCGTGCGCGTCACGACGGAGCATGGGGCGGTCACCGCCCAGGCCGTGGTGATCTCCGCGGGTGGCTGGCTGCCGCAGCTCACGGGGCTCGGTGCCTTCGGGATCGCGCTGCCGCGCCTCAAGGTGACGGCCCAGGCGCCGGTGCACTTCGCGATCCGCCCGGGTTTCGCCTTCCCTTCATTCGTGCATCACGTCGGCTCCGACGCCGTCAACCACACCTTCGCCTACGGCGCCTACGGCCTGGAGTCGCCGGGCGAGGGAGTGAAGGTCGGCATCGACACGATGGACGTCATCGACGATCTCGACGTTCGCACGCTTGAGGTGCCGCAGGAGGCCATCGAGGTAGCCGCCGATTACGCGCGCCGCTGGCTGCCCGGGGCCGACACGGACGTGGCGTCTGCAGTGTCGTGCCTGTTCACCATGACCGATGACAGCCACTTCATCCTGGATCGGCGCGGACCGGTGGTGGTGATGTCGCCCTGCTCCGGGCACGGATTCAAGTTCACGCCCCTCCTGGGCGCAATCGCCGCGGACGTGGTGGACGGGTCAGACACGTGGGCAGGCGAGTGGCGGCTCCCCGCCTGACGGCGAACTAGGGACTCGGAGTCCCGCCGGGAATGAGGTTGATCGCTCGGCTCAGCGTGACCACGATGGTGACGACCGCGGTGGACGACTGCACGACGAAGAGCACCTTGACCCGATGCGATAGCGGCATCGTGTCCGTCGGGCTGAAGGCGATGATGTTCGTGTACGCCGTGAAGAGGTAGTCCAGGAGCGCCGGCTGCCACTTCTCCATCCCATCCATGCCCTGTTGAGGGAAGAGGAAGGCCTTGGGGAACGGCAGGCCCTCCATGCGCGCGACGGGTCCTCCGGCGTCGATCCACCAGTAGACGAGGCCGAAACTCAGCACGTTGACGATGAGCACGGCGAACCCGGCGAAGAGCAGGGCAGCCCCCGACTCGGTGAAGCCGTTGACCAGGTTGATGAGGAGAAGGAGGGCGTTCATGACGCTGGCGAGCACGAGGAAGACGAGGAAGGCTGTCATCGTGCCCGTGACGATGCGCTTGCCGTCACCGGCGATGAGGTAGAGGCCGGCGACGATGGGGATGCCCGCGAGCTCGATGAAGGGGATGAGCCAGGTCGGGCCGATCGTCACGACGTCCGGCAGGGGGAGTTGGAGCGCGACGATGGCGACGACGATGAGGGCGACCCAGATGAGCGACGCCCGGAAGGAGCGGCGCTGCTCCGGAGTGAGGCCCGAGGTCCCGGCTGGCATCGACATGGGGTGAACCTAGCGGCTCCGTGGGCGCCCTACCGTGCAACCGCGGTAGACACCGGGCTGTCGGGCGAGGACGATGACGGCCATGCCGAAGTGGGTCGTGGCCGTGGGTGCTGTTCTCCTCGTGGCGCTTCTCGTGGCCGCCGGGATCTGGGCGACGCGCGCGGAGAGCGAGCCAGCCGCCTCGGTGAGCTCGAGCGCCCCGTCGCCTGATGCCTCGCCCTCTCGCCCGCCGACCCCCACGCCTACGCCGACCCCCGAGATCGTGCTGTGGGCAGGTGACGTGTGCGCCGCTCGCGATGCCTTCCTCGCCAGCGTCATCGATGTCGCCGGCTCCCTCGAGTACGACCCCAACGATCCCGCCTCGATCGGCGAGCAGTTCCAGCAGCAGATCCCCGGCCAGCTCGATGGGGTGGATGCGGCCGCCAATGAACTGGGCACGGCGCTCGGCGGGATCCCGGTCGACTACATCGAGGCGGCATCGGTGATTCCGCTCCTGCAGGAACGCATCGACACCCTGACCGCGGCGAAGGACCAGGCCATGGGCCATGTGGGATCGGCGCAATCGGCGGGCGATCCGGTCTCTGCGGGACTCGAGTGGCTGCGTGCCGCGGGGGCCGCGAAGGCGACCTACGACGCGGGCCTGTTGGTCAAGGACTCCCTGGGTGAACTCGTCGGCTCGACGGACGGCGATATCCGCGACGCCTTCGCTACCGCACCGAGGTGCGCCAGCGTCAACCTAGGCTGAGCGCATGCCGCTGACCACTGTCTTCGACGACGGGCCCCTGCGCGTCGTCACCATGACGCACGCGGAGCGGCGCAATGCGCTCGGCCATGCGATGGCGGACGAGATCGCGGGCGCCATCGAGGGAGCGGACTGTCGCGTGCTCGTGCTGCGTGCCGAGCCGGGCGTGAGCACGTGGTCGGCGGGCCACGACATCAACGATCTCCCCACCGATGGTCGCGATCCCCTGGCGTGGACATCGCCCGTGGAGCACCTCGTGCGTGCGGTGCGTGACGCACCCTTCCCCGTGATCGCCGCGGTCGAGGGAGGTGCGTGGGGGGCGGCATGCAACCTTGCCTTCGCCTGCGACCTCATCGTCGCTACCCGTGACGCGACCTTCGCCATCACCCCCGCCCGCATGGGCGTGCCGTACCACACCGAGGGTGTCGCGCAGTTCCTTGGAGCCGTGCCGCTCAACGTCGCCAAGGAGATGTTCCTCACCGCTCAGCCCCTCGCTGCGGACTCCCCGCATCTTGCGGGCACGGTCAATCGTCTGACTGATGACAGTGCCTCGCTCGAGGCTGCCTGGCGCGCACTTGCTGACCGCATCGCCTCGCTGGCACCGCTGTCGATCCGCGCGATCAAGGCGGAGATGAATGCCCTCACCGATGCACGTCCCCTGGAGAGCGGCACGTTCGAGCGTCTCACCGCTCTGCGTCGCGCGGCATGGAGCAGTGCCGACTACGCCGAGGGCATCGCGGCCTTCCGCGAGCGGCGTGATCCTCGCTTCGCCGGCGAGTGAGCCGGCTGATTGAATGACGGCGCCATGACGTCCCCCCACACCGCCCACTTCGCGGCGACCAGCCGAAGCCTCTACCCGGTCATCGTCGGGGTCTTCGTGGGCCTGCTGCTCATCTCCAACATCGGCGCGGTGAAGCTTATTGAGTTCGGCCCGATCATCACCGATGGCGGCGCCTTCCTCTTCCCGCTCGTCTACATCGCCGGCGACATCCTCAGCGAGGTCTACGGCTTCAAGGCCGCGCGCAAGGCGATCCTCATCGGCTTCGCGATGTCGATCCTCGCGGCCCTCACCTTCTGGCTCGTCCAGATCTCGCCCCCCGCCGAGGCCTGGGGCAATCAGGAGGCCTTCGAGGCCGTCCTGGGCTTCGTGCCCCGCATCGTCCTCGCGAGCGTGGCGGGCTACCTGGTCGGGCAGCTGCTCAATGCCTGGGTCCTGGTCAAGATCAAGGAGCGCACGCAAGAGAAGGCCCTGTGGCTGCGGCTCCTGGGATCCACCGCGGTCGGTGAGTTCGCCGACACGATCGTCTTCTGCACCATCGCCTTCTACGGGATCATCACGGGCGAGGAGTTCCTCGTGTACGTCGCCTTCGGCTTCGCCTATAAGACACTCGTCGAGGTCGTGCTGCTCCCCGTGTCCTACGCCGTCATCGGTTGGGTCAAGCGACGGGAGCCGACCTACGCCGAGGCGGTGCCCGCGTAGTAGCGGCCGAGGAAGTCCTCGCGCATCGCGTCGAAGTCACCTCGCTCGAGGGCCTCGCGCATCCGATCGACCAGGCGCACGGTGAAGCGGATGTTGTGCACGGTCGCCAAGGTCGAGGCGATCATCTCCTTGGCCTTGAAGGCGTGATGGAGGTAGGCGCGCGTGTAGTGCGTGCAGGTGTAGCAGTCGCACTCCGCGTCGATGGGCTCGAAGGCGCGCCGGCTGGCGCTGGTGAGCAGGTTGAAGCGCCCGTCCGGGGTGTAGACCGCGGAGTTGCGCGCCTCGCGCGAGGGGGAGACGCAGTCGAAGGTGTCGGCGCCGGCAGCCACCCCCGCGAAGAGGTCACCGGGCTCGCCGATACCCAGCAGGTGACGGGGCTTGTCGTCCGGCAGCTCGTCGGTGACCCACCCGACGATGTCGGACAGATTGCGCTTCTCGATGGCCCCGCCGATGCCGTAGCCATCGAACGGCATGGAGCCGAGGTCGCGAGCCGCCGTGCGCCGCAGGTCCTCGTACTGCGCACCCTGAATGACGCCGTAGAGCGCCTGATACGGCCGGTCGGGTGAGCGCAGGCGGTCGTGCTCCGCGATGCAGCGCTCGGCCCACAGGCGCGTGCGCTCGAGTGACATCACCTGGTAGTCGCGGGTGTTGTTGAGAGTGGTGAGCTCGTCGAAGGCGAAGGCGATGTCGGCTCCGATGGCCGCCTGCACCTGCATCGACACCTCGGGGGTGAAGCGATGCTCCGAACCGTCGAGGTGCGAACGGAAGGTCACCCCGTCGTCGTCCACCCGGGCAAGCCGCTCCTTGCCCTCGGCGATCACATCATCGTCGCGGTGACCGGAGTCCATGGCCAGGACCTTCTTGAAGCCAGCCCCGAGCGAGAGCACCTGGAAGCCACCACTGTCGGTGAAGGTCGGGCCATGCCAATGCATGAACGCGGCGAGTCCCCCGGCCTCCTCGACGATCGCGGGCCCGGGTTGCAGGTAGAGGTGGTAGGCGTTGGCCAGCACGGCCTGGGCGCCGAGGTCGCGCACGGTCTCGGGTAGCAGGGCCTTGACCGTGGCCTTGGTGCCCACCGGGATGAAGGCAGGTGTGTGGATTTCGCCATGCGGAGTGGAGATGACTCCCGTGCGCGCTGCTCCACTGCGTGCACCCACGGCGAACCCGAATCCCGACACGGACCACAGGATGCCAGGGGCGCTCTCGCCGCTGAGCGCCGACTAGTCTCGTCACGTGAGCCTCATCGAGACGATCGACGGCGTCGATATCGAGCACCGAGACATCCTCACCAACGGCATCCGGCTGCACTGTGCGCTCGCCGGGCCAGACGACGGCCCCCTGGTCATCGCCCTCCACGGCTTCCCGGAGTTCTGGCGCGGGATGACCGCTCCTGTCCTTGCCCTGGCCCGTGCGGGCTTCCGAGTGGTGGCGCCGGATCAGCGCGGCTATGGCACGAGCGAGAAGCCCGAGGGGATCGACGCCTATCGGATCGAGGAGATCAGCGCTGACGCCGCCGGTCTGGTCGCCGCGCTCGGCCGGGATCGTGCCTTCGTCGTCGGGCACGACTGGGGTGCCGCGGTCGCCTGGTGGCTGGCGCTCACGCGACCTGATCTCGTCGAACGGCTCGTCGTCGCAAACGTGCCCCATCCCAGCGTCTTCGCACGCGAGGTCAAGGCCAATAGGAAGCAGCTGCGCAAGAGCTGGTACATCTTCGCCATCCAGGCACCGTGGCTGCCCGAGCGCATCGCCTTCGGCAAGCGCACGCGCGGTCGCTTCGCGCGCATGATCGCTAAGACGGGCAACCCGGGATCCTTCGACTCTCGCTACCTCGAGCAGCTCGAAGACGCGTGGAGTCACCCGGGAGCAGGCACGGGCATGATGAATTGGTACCGCGCGTCGGTGCGTCGTCGCCCCGATCGTCTCGCCGACAAGCGCGTGCATATGCCGACGATGATCATCTGGGGGCGCCGCGACGTGGCGCTCAGCGACACCATGGTGGAGCCGAGCGCGGCGCTGTGCGATGACGCGCGCGTGGAGTTCCTCGACGATGCCACGCACTGGGTGCTGCACGATGAGCCGGAGCGCACGAGCCGGCTGATCGTCGACTTCTTGTCTGCGCCGTAGTCAGCGCGAGTCAGAGTCCGGCGGCGCGTTCCTCGAGATAGGCGAGCACGACGGGGTCGACGGCTCCGGGCACCAGGCGCTCCTCGAGGTTTTCCACTCCTGCGGCGTGCTCGAGCGCGTCCATGAGATCGGGGTCGATATAGCCGAGGGCATCCAGGGCCCGGCGCAGCCGATCGGAGACCTCGCCCTCGACGGGCCAGGTCTCAGTGGGCCTGCCGAAGACGAGATCGTGCAGGCGCAGTAGGCGCCCCAGCTCGGCGACGGGGTCCTCGTGATCGTCTACGCGCAGGTCTACGGCGATGTCGCTGCCGCCGCCGTAGCCCGCCCCGACACCGCCGACGAGGATCGCCGCGCTCTGCCGACCACGCGAGTCGCCACCCGCGCGGTCCCCGGCAAGCAGTGCGCCATGCAATCGCAGGGCAAGCGGCTGCGTGGGATCGCTTGCGAGGAAGGCGCGCTCCATCTCCGCGACCACTTCAGGCCCGGTGAGGATGTTGCCCTGGATGGCGTAGCCAGGACCGGTGACGCCACCCGCCCACGCGAGGCAGTCCTCGCCGGTGAAGGTGGCGGGGCGGCCCTCGCCATCGACGATGCCGGCCTGACGCTGCGCGCGGCCGTCATCGGCAGCAACGAGTGCATCGAGGGTCTCCTGCGCGGTGCGCCCCTCGGCGAGCAGCGCGAAGCCGTCGGGGAGATAGCGGAGGTTGGCGAAGGACTGGGTGGCGATCGCACCCAGGGGAGCGTGCACGCCGGGCACGACTGCTCCCGCGGCCAGGAACTTGCTTGCCACGGCGACACCCCAGCGCTCGCCGTCGGTGCTACGCGCGACGATGGAAAAGGTCATGGCGCAGAGTAGGTGATCGAGATGGTGGGGGACTCGGCGAGGAGCTTTGCATCGCGCAGCAGCAGGACGCGGTACATCCCCACTCCCGCCTCCCGTCCCTTGACGTCGGTGTCGAGGGTGCCGTCCGGGGGGACCCGCGCGGCCTCGATCGGCACCCACTCCGTCTTGCCCATCACCTGCAGCGACACGATCATGTCCTCGAGCTTCACGGCGGGGGTCACGACGATGGCGCAGGGAATGTCGACGCCGATGGGGGCGCTGCTCTGCGCGCAGGTCAGCCCTGCGGCGTAGGTGAGCGGCGCCCAGGTCACGGTGACCGGAATCGAGGCCGCGAGCACGCGGCCCCGCGCCGACAGCAGCACAGCCCGATAGGT
>CAYYZU010000033.1:8736-13184 GCA_964476205.1 uncultured Actinomyces sp.
CTGATCGCCTGGGCGACGTGCGCCGAGACAGGATCGTCCGGAGCGTCGACCCGGATCTCGACGAGGGACTGCCACGGGTCAAGTGTGATGCGAGCTACCTCGCGCAGAGTGCTCTCGGAGCTGTTCGGTGCGCGGGATTGGAGTAGCGCGAGCGTCTCACGCACGGCGTCACCCGCTGTATCGGGATCTGGCAGGCTCGCAAGGCGACCCTGCAACGTGCCGTGCAGGGTCGCGGCGACCTCTTGCACCACGCGCCTGCGCTGCTCCTCCTGCGCGAGAGTCTCGACGCTGGCGGCATCCACAGCGAGATGCATCTCCGTGAGGATCGTCTCACCGCGGCGAAGCGCGCCCATGACGATCGCCGTGAGGACGACAAGCAGCACGAGCCAGACCGCGTTGATCGTCGAGTACGCCGCACGGCCCTGGTCCGGCATCCCTCCGACGATCGCCAGTGACGGGCTGGTGAGGACGATGGCGAGGACGAGGCCGAGAGGGAGCACGGCGACCCAGGATCCGGGCCATCGGCGCACGAGGGCGTTGCCCGCCTCGAAGACGACGGCGATGATCACCGCCGAGACGAGCGTGCCGAGTGGCGCTCGAGGGATCTCTCCCACCGCGAGAGCGGTCCCCAGTGCCGTGGGCAGCCAAATGGCGAGCACGAGCCAGGTCGCGAAGGGCCGCGCGCGCAGTGACATCGCGATCGCCGTGCCCAGGCGGACACGCGGCACCATCGGGGTGGGTTGCGCCTCTCCCCAGAGGTCGTGTGCACGTCTGCGGACCGCGGCGGACGCCTCGTCGATCCCGATGACACGAGCGTCGAGGTCGGTGCCGAGGGCCTGGAGCTCGCCGGCGATAGGAGTGATGACGCCGTCGCGGATCTCGGCCCACTCGCGGGCATCCTGCAATCGCCTGGTCTCCCAGGAGATCTGCTGCGCGATGAGTTGGCGTCGCTGCTCGCGGTAGGTGGCGATGAGTGAGAAGGCGAGCACAGCCAGCGGGTACGCCGCTGCGCCCTGCAGGCCTCCGGTGACGGTGCGCGCCCACGCGAGCGCCATGTCAGGATCCTGGATGCCCATCCCGACGGAAACGGCGTACATCGACGCCGAGCGCGCGAGGCCGATCACCGCGCCCAGGATCACGATGGAGAAGACAGGGGCAGGGTGCGTGCGGCGATGACGCAGCCACGTGAGATCCGACAGCCAGAGGATGAGGGCGACTGGGATGAGACTGAGGGTCGAGGCCAGCAGGAGTGCCCCCAGGCTCGTGCCAGGGACTGTCGTCGAGAGGTTGCCGATGGTGGCGACGATCCCGAGCGGGACATAGATGATGAAGAGGAGCAGGCTCACGGCCCAGCGACCCCCGATGTGCGCGCGGAGCGAGACACCGAGCAGCATCACCGGATCGCGATTCACGTGGTGCGGCCGATGAGCTGGAAGTAGGCGCGGGCGAGAGCGACGCGCTGGTTGACGCCTTCTTCGTAAGTGATGCCCAGGGCTTGTGCGGTGCGCGCAATGGTCTTCTCGACCGTGGCCTCGGTGACGACGCGCACGCGCGCGATCTCGCTATTGGACAGGCCCGCGGCGAGGAGACGCAGGGTGTCGGCCTGAGCGGCGGTGAGAGGCGAGCGGGGAACTGACGTTGCAGGGGAGTGGGCTGCCTCGGGAGCGGACTCGATGGCGGCAGCCAGAAGGGCGAGGTCGTTTACCGACTGCTTGACCAGGTAGAGCATGCCCGTCGGCATCGTGTCGAGTGAGGTCCGCAGGAGTCTCGGGTCGCTGAAGGAAGTGAGAAGGACGAGCCCTAGGTCGGGGGAGCGCTCGCGCATGCCGACAGCGAGGTCAAGGCCGGTCGGCCCTGCACCGAGATGAAGGTCGAGCACGGCGACATCGGGTGGGTTCGTGGCGAAGGAGGCCATGGCGGACCGCGCATCGCCGACCGCGGTCACGTCGAAGCCGTGATGGGTGAGCCCAGCGGCCAATGCTGCACGCACGAGGTTGTCGTCCTCGACGAGAAGCACCGACCGACCCATGCGCGCGATTATCCGGGAGTGGTGTCCCGTGTTCACGGGGGTCAGCCCGACATCGTGCAGGAGAGCCACCTAATACGGTCGATTTGCGCTAGCGGATGGCACATCTGGACCGCAGAGCATGGCCGCAGCGGTGATACGGCAGGTCACGATCGCGTCCCACGCGATCCCTTGAGGCTGGGCGCCTTACAGGCGTGGGAGCACGCGTGGCAGCATGCGCGCGTGATCGACCTGACCCGCTCGCTGCGGCACCTGGCCTGGGCAGATGCACGCCTGTTCGAGGACCTGGCCGCCCTACCGCCCGAAGCGCTCGAGGCGCGCTACTCGCCGGATGCGTGGACCGTGGGGCATCTCGCCATGCACATCGTCGGGGGAGCGGAGTGGTACGCCTACTGCCTCGCCGGTACGCCGTGGACCGATCTCGAGATCCCGACGGGGCCAGACGATCTTCGTGGGCTTGCGCGACACCTCGCGGAACTCGATGCCCTCTTGCTCGAGCAGGCTGCTCTGCCGGACGAGCTCGTGGAGTTCGTCGATGAAGACGGTCCCCGCAGCGCACTTCGCTCGACGATCCTGTCGCAGGCCTGCCTGCACTCCGCGGAGCATCGCGCGCAGATCGCGTGCGCCCTCGAGGTGACCGGTCACGGGGGAGTCACCCTCGACGACTATGACCTCTGGGCTTTCGAGGCACACGAGCGCCGCGAGTGACAATGGGCGCATGCGACCTCGCCTCGTCACAAGCCTGATTCTCGGCATCATCACGCTGCCGGTGATCTTCGTCGGCCTCATTGACCCGCTTGAGGGTGGCATTGCGGTCCTCGTCGCAGTAGGGCTCGGAGTCGGCGTGCGACTGCTGTCCGGCGTACCCCTGCCTCGTCTGCTCTGGATCGCGATGGTGACCACGGTCGGAGTCGGGATCCTCGCGCTCGTCGTCGCCGTGGTCGGGATGCCGACCGAGACCGTGCAGGAGGTGGGCCCGGACGTGACTGCGCCCAATCCGCTCAACGCGGGGGCGCGCATCCTGCTGTGGGTCTACCGCCTCGGCGTGCTTGTCGTCCTCGCGGGTGGGGTCGCCTATCTCGTGCGCATTGCGCAGGCCTTGCGCGGAAGCAGCCAGGCCGGGAGACATGAGGTCATGCCGTGAATCCCTTCGTCGATGCCGATGTGCCACGGGGTGCACAGGTCTTCGTCGTGCTGGGCGTGCTCCTCGGTGCCGTCTTCAGCGGCATGCTCCTGCTCTTCCTCGTCGGCGAGATCCTCAGCGATCCGGGGGGCACCCAGGGCGCTCTGCTGGTGTCAGCATGGCTCGCCCTTCCTCTGATCCTGTCGATCCTCGCCCTGGTGCGGCCGGCAGCGGCGTATCCGGCCCTGGTGGGCGTGGTGGGGCTTGTGCTGCTGGCCTCGCTAGTGACCATCCCGCTGGCAAGCGCAGTGTGGGAGTTCGAGGACACGCGGGGACCCATCAATCTTTTGGTGCTCATCGGGGCGTTGATCCCGCTGGTGGCCCTCGGCCGAGCGATGCCGGCCCGCGCCGGGTGGCTCATGATTGTGCTCATCGCGGGATCGATGTTGTTCCAATCGGTGAGCCTGCTCATCGTGGGCCAGTGGTCGGTGATCCTTGTCTTCGCCGTACTCATGCCGCCGTTCGTTGCCGCGGCAATTCTCTTTGTCATCGCGGGAGTCAAGTCACGCGATGTGATGTAGGGCACGTGAGTGCCACCGATGACTGCGGTGTCCTGCACTTCCGGGATGCGCGATAGACCATCGGGTAAATGCTCGCTGCTCACCGAGCAAACCACTTCCCGTGACTGGGAGACTGTTCGCACATTCAGCCACATCCCAGGAGGATTCGTGTCAGACAAGCAGTACGTTCTCTTTGCAGCCGCCTACTCGTCCAAGGCCGATGCCGAAGCCGATCTCAAGGCGCTCAAGGACACCGGGGATCTCAAGCACGTCACCGCGGCCATCGTGTCGCGCAATGACAAGGGCAAGCTCCACGTCCACGAGACCACGCACGCCGGCAAGGTGGCGGCGGGCGTGGGAGTGGTCGCCGGCGCGATCATCGGCGCGGTCTTCCCGCCCGCGGGCATCGCGGTCGTGGCTTCTGCCGCGGGCGGCGCTGCCGGCCTCGGCGTGATCGGCGGAGCCATCGGTCACTTCTCTGGCGGCATCAGTCGCAAGGACATGAAGGAACTCGGTGAGTTCCTTGACGTCGGCGAGGCGGCCCTCATCGCTGTTGCCATCGACAAGGTGGCCACGGATGTGGATACCGCTCTCTCTCGTGCGACCAAGAAGGCCTCGAAGGCGATCGACAAGGGTGACGTGGCAGACGCCGTCGCGGATCTCCAGAAGGGCCTCGACAAGGCGGTCAACGTCGCTGGCGAGTAGTCGCTAGAGCTGAGTGCCCCGGCACGGCGCCCCC
>CAYYZU010000034.1:0-13147 GCA_964476205.1 uncultured Actinomyces sp.
ACCCCGGTGACGTTGGTGCGCGTGCTCGGCGCCTCGACGAGGACGTAGCCGTTGTCGTCGAGTGCAACCTTGCCCTTGACGAGCTCCGAGCGTGGATCGTGGCCGATAGCGATGAACAGACCCGTGACCGCGAGCTCGCGCGTCTCTCCCGTGACGGTGTCCTTGAGCACGACGCCACTCACCTTGGCGTCGCCGAGGATGTCGACGACCTCGGAGTTCCACGCGAACTGGATCTTCGGATCGTTGAACGCGCGTTCCTGCATGATCTTGCTCGCGCGCAGCGAGTCGCGGCGGTGGATGAGCGTGACGGACTTGGCGAAGCGCGTGAGGAAGGTGGCTTCCTCAAGGGCCGAGTCGCCGCCGCCGACGACCGCGATGTCCTGATCGCGGAAGAAGAATCCGTCGCACGTCGCGCACCACGAGACGCCGTGGCCGGAGAGGCGCTTCTCATTCGGCAGGTCGAGTTCGCGGTAGCCCGAGCCCATCGCGAGGATGACTGAGCGCGCCTGGTACTCGCGTCCACTGCCGTCACGCACCGTTTTGATATCGCCGTCGAGCTGCACATCGACGACGTCGTCGGTGATCATCTCTGCGCCGAAGCGCACGGCCTGGGCGCGCATCTCCTCCATGAGGGCGGGGCCCATGATGCCGTCGCGGAAGCCGGGGAAGTTCTCGACCTCGGTGGTGTTCATGAGCGCGCCGCCGGCGGTCACTGCTCCCTCGAAGAGCAGGGGCTTCAGCTGCGCGCGCGCGGTATAGATGGCGGCGGTGTAGCCGGTGGGGCCTGAGCCGATGATGATGACGTCGCGGACGTCGGACACTTCGCACACTCCTGGGTCGATGCCTGCGCCATCCTGCCGGGCCTGTGCCCGACGTGCTCACGCGGCATCAACCAAGATACCCCTGAGGGTATTCCCGTTCGTGGAGTGGCGTCTCATGCGCCCCGACGCGCCGGCGGACGGCGCACAAGGCGCCACTCAACGAAGTCGCGGCTAGGGGAGGGGGATGTCGAGGTGCTGGGCGCTGGCGACGTCCTCGTCGGTGCAGTCCTGGCCCACGGCCACCACGTGCAGCGCGGTGGGCAGGCCCTGCTCGTCCTGGGCCCCGACGGTCACGATGACGCTGCCGTCGCGGCCGTTGACGGTGCCCCGGTCGAGCACGAGCGGCATCGCTTCCGGCGGCAGGCCGAGACGGCCCAGGCAGTCGGCGAGTGCCTCGGGACTCGCCGCGAGCCCGACGCCAGACATGGTGGTCGCGGATGGCGAGGCAGCCAGCGCAGCGGTGACGGCCGCACGGTCGACCATGCCCGAGGTCGACAAGAGCGCGGTGACCTGCGCGGGGAGCGTCTCACCGGAGTAGTCGCTGCCGGTCGCCACCATCGCGCGGGGCATCGCCGCCACGCTCGCAGACGCCTCTCCTGCGCCTGACCCCAAAGGAGACGCCGCGGGAGCGGAAGCGACCATGCCACTCGTCTCCGGCGAGGCAGCCGCGACCGCGGGCTGGGCAGTGCCCGCACCATCGGCGACGGGTGCGGGGGACGATGTCTGCACGGAGGGCAGGACCACGGCTCCGACAACCATCACGCCGGCGGCACCGACCAACCAGGGCAGCACGCGCCGCGGGCGACGACGTTCCCGCTCCGAGTCCAGGTCGACGACCCCGGCGGGGACCAGGGGTGCCTCCTCGGCCAGGCGAGCCTGGATGCCGGCCCACACGTCGTCGGGCATGGGCCCGGGCGTGTCGGCGGCCAGCCAGGCCGCGAGCTCGGGATCCAGCGGAGGCAGGTCGCCGCCGATGTCGCTGTCGCTCACGGAGCACCTCCTTCGCCGTCCGTCGTGACCGCCCCGTTATCCGGGAGTACGACGGGCCCCGGAGCATCCGGGTTCCGCAGGTGGGCAAGTCGCTCGGCCAACTTGGCCCGGCCCCGGAAGCAGCGGCTCTTGACCGTGCCGGCGGGGCAGTCCAGGGCCTTGGCGGCCTCCTCCACCGACCATCCCTCGAGGTCCACCAGGACGATGGCAGCCCGCTGGTCAGGGGGCAGGGTGTCCAGGGCCGCGCGTACCTCGCGGATGGTCTCGCTCGTCTCGGCGGCGGCCCGCGGATCGGCGAGACGCGAGTCGTCGACCAGGCTCGCGGGACTCTCCCCGGCGCCCTCGTCGGGTAGGGGCACCCAGGTGCGCACCGACCGGCGGCGCAGGCGATCGAGTGAGGCATTGACGACGATGCGGTGCAGCCAGGTGGTCACCGCGGAGTCACCGCGGAAAGTGTCAGCACGTCGGTAGGCCGAGATGAGCGCATCCTGCAGCGCATCGCTGGCCTCTTCGGGATTGCCTGTGGTGCGCAAGGCGACCGCCCATAGGCGGTCCTTGTGGCGGCGGACGATCTCCGCGAAGGCATCGGGATCGCCGGCGCAGTGGGCGGCGAGGAGCTCGGCATCCGTGTGCGGCGGTGAGTCGCCGAGCGGCGTGCCACCCGTCTGCTCACTCACGCGGGGAGCCTAGTCGGTGGCACGGTGGCCACGTCAGCCTGAGAGGTCCGATGGTGCCCCGCCCACCCACTTCGGCCTGCCCCCACTCCCGGCCGCTCCACTTATTGCCAGTTGCACGTGATTGCCAGTTGCACGAGGTTTTCGGCTGGAAAGCGTCGTGCAACTGGCAATAAGTCGGGACAGCGTGTCACCGCAAGACCATGACGTCGCGGATGCCGCCCTGGTGAACACCATCCACGAGGGGCAGTTGGGTGAGCCAGATGAGCACGTAGCGACCCACCACGGGCCGCGGTGCGCGCAGGTCGATGGCCGTGCCGATGCCCTCAGCCGATGCGAGCGGCGTCCACTTCGAGACCTTTCGCGACGGCTCGGCCGCCACGAGGACCGAGACAGAGGATCCCGAACCCACGAGCTCGAGTCGTACCGCACTCACCGGCTGGGACTCGCCCAGGTCGAGCATGAGACCGGTGCCGCCCTTGCCGTCGAGGTCCGCGGCGTAATAGGTGTCGGTCGTCCACGCCGTGTCGGAGCGCTCGTCGATGGCATTCGGCACGAGCTCGGGCATCTCCGCGCGATCACTGCCGCGCGGATCGAAGTCGACCGCGGCCACGGGCACGATCTCGCCCGGGACCCCTCCGGCGAAGTCGTCCACCGAGGCCACGTCGCCGACCTCGGTGAGCACCTCGAGAGGTGCCTCCGCTGCCGTGACACCCCAGGGTGACTGGGAGCTCTGAGCGAGCCGAAGGCCCGCCAGGCCTACTCCGGCGACGAGGACGAGAGCGGCGGCAGCGAGAGTGATCCGACCGACGACCCGGAGGGCACGTCGCCCCGTGGTGAGCGGAGCACTCTCGCGCGGTGCCAGCGACAGCGTGCGCCGGCCGGGGCGCTGCTCCCATGCACTGAGCGCGGTGACGACCGCGGCCATGTCGGGGTAGGGATCGATGCGCTCGTCTCCCGCAACCTGCCGGCCGATCGCGCGCATGCAGATGTCGTCGATCCCCGACGGCACGTCGGCCACGACTTGCGACGGAGGGAGCAGGCGCTCGCCCACTCGTGGCGCGGGCGACATGCCGTCTACCAGGCCCAGCGGCCACCGACCGGTGAGCATGGCGTAGAGCAGCGAGCCCACTCCGACGATGTCGTCCTGGAGATCATCCGGTCGGTCCGTCTGGGTCGGCTGTGCTGAGCCGCCGGGCCGGTCCGACAGGGTCGGCTGTGCCGACTCGCCGGGCCACAGCGCGGCGTCCACCGCCAGCCCGCGGATGCGCACGACATTGGTGTCGCCGAGCAGCGTGAACGGGTCGTCGAAGTCTGCGGTCTCGGCGATGAGCAGCGAGCCCGGCCGCAGCCGTCCGTGGTGCACGTCCAACTCGTGACTGTGCTTTAGCGCGATGGCCACCTGTCGGATCACGGGCACGGCCTCGTCGATCTCGATGGGCTCGCCCTCGCGCTCCTCGTAAATGTCGGTGAGCGTGCGGCCGTCGACCCACTCGCTCACGATGACGAGGTACGTCGCGCCGCTGGCCTCACCCTCCACGATCGGCTCCGCGCTGAGGATGTCGAGGACGGCGATGACGCGACGGTCATCGACGGTGGCTGCCCTGCGTGCGGCGGCCTCGGCGGCGGCGGCGCGCTCGTCCTGCGAGGGGATGAGGCGCAGGGAGACCGGGCGTTCGAGCATCGGATCGAAGCCTTGCCACAACTCGACGACGCCGGTCTGGGAGACCAGCACGTCGAGGATGTAGCGGCCGATCCGCTTGTCGCTCACCCCTCGAGGGTACGTGCGTCGGTGGTGTCTTCGCTGGATGAGCGGCCGCGGCGCCGGAGCACCTTGCGCTGGACCAGTTGGACGACGTCGCCGACCTCATGGATGCGCATGGCCCACGCGGCGGCGAGGTAGACCCCGAGGCCCACGGCGGAGAGGACGACCACGTCGATGAGCACGCCGAGGGTGTTGGCGGGGTCGTCGCCGGTCACGTAGGCGGTCAGCGCCGCCTCGGTGCCAAACATCACGCAGAAGGCAATGAAGCCCGCGATGAGCATGCGCAGCAGCGAGCGGACGGTCGACCACGAGTCCAGGCCGCCGAGTCGGCGCGCCAGCATGATCCACGCGACGATGAAGGTCACCCAGAAGCCGCAGACGTAGCCGAAGGCCAGTGAGGCCACCTGCAGTCCGCCGCTCACGGCGTAGAAGAGCGGGATCGCGACGCCGAGGGCGACGACATTCATGACGACGCTGGCGATGAAGGGCGTGCGGGTGTCTTCGACGGCGTAGAAGCCGCGGAAGAGGACGTAGAAGAGCGTGAAGGGCACCAGGCCCAGCATGAAGACGCTCGTGATGAGGCCGGTGAGCTGCGCCTGAGCGGGTGTCGCCGCGCCGTAGCCGAAGAGCAGCACGGCGATGCCCGGACTCACGATCATGAGCACCGCCGCGATGGGGATGATGAGCGCAGCGACGAGGCGCATGGCGCCGGAGACGTCGGCGCCCACCTGGTGCAAGCGACCCGAGTGCGCGACGCGACTGAGCGCAGGGAGCAGCGCCGTCACGATCGAGACGGTGATGACGCTGTGCGGCAGCATGAAGATGAGGTGCGCCTTCTGGTACGTCGTGAGACCCGCCGGGGTCGTGCCGGCCGCAGCGGCGTTGACATTGGCGAGCGTGGCCAGTCGCGTGATCACGATGTAGCCCGCCTGGTTGACCACGACGAGCAGCAGCGTCCACACCGCGAGGTGGCCCGCCTTGCCGAGGCCGGAGCCGCGCCAGTCGAAGCGGGGACGCCAGCGGTAGCCCGCGCGCATGAGCACCGGGATGAGGATGAGTGCCTGCAGAGCGACGCCCAGGGTCGTGCCGATGCCCAGGATCGCCACCTGGTCGGGGGTGAGCACCCCGTCGGCGGCTGCCGAGGTGCCGGCGATGACGATGAACAGAATGAACGTCGCGATCGCCACGATGTTGTTGAGGATGGGCGCGAACATCGGCGCGCCGAACTTCCCGCGCGCGTTGAGCACCTGGCTGAGCAGCGCATAGACGCCGTAGAAGAAGATCTGTGGCAGGCACAGGCGCGCGAACGCGGTGGCCAGCTCGCGCTGCGAGTCGTCGTACGCCGATGTCGCATAGAGGTCGACCAGGATGGGCGCGAGGAGCACCGCGGCGACGGAGAAGATGAGCAGGACGAGCCCGGCGAGCGTGATGAGCCGGTCGGCGTAAGCCTGGCCGCCGTCGGCGTCATCCTTCATCCGGCGCACGAGCTGCGGGATGAAGACCGCGTTGAGCGCGCCGCCGATGATGAGGATGTAGAGGACGTTGGGCATGGTGTTGCCCAGGGAGTACGCGTCCGAGACGAGGTAGAAGCCGAGCGCGGCCGTCAGTGCGATGTCGCGCGCGACGCCGGTGACGCGTGAGAGCACCGTGCCGGTCGCCATGACGGCGCTGGATCCGAGCAGCCCGGTCGTAGCGGAGCGCGCCTCGGCCTCATTTGCGGGAGGGTCGTCCGTCGGCTGGGCCGGCTCGAGGGTGGGGTCGATCTCCGCCTCGGCCGGTCCCTGCGGGGCGACGACGAGGCCGGGATCAACGGAGGTCGGATCGGAGGATGTCGGATCGGCGGGGCGCTCACCACTCATGCGGAGGCCTCGCGACGCTTGGTCCCGCGCTGGCGCGCGCGCCGGACGATGTCGTAGACGACCAGCAGGACCAGCACCGCGGCAGCGGCGATCGCGACCCACAGGGCTGCACGGGAGTACGCCGTGGTGCGCAGCTCCAGTGACACCGGTTCGCCGAAGGCCTGACCGGAGGGATCGGTGAGCTGCACCGACACGGTGAGCGCCTCGCCGCCGACCACGCGCACGGGAACCTCGAGGCTGGCGCGCCGGCCGGGCTCGATCTCCACGGATTCAAGGGGCTGCGCGTCGAGTCGTGCCGCGGGATCCGCGGTGATCACCACGCCCACGCGCACAGTCTGGTCGAAGTCGTTGGTCACCGTCACCGGCACGCTGCCGCGGTCACCGCTGAGCACGACGTTGTCGCGAGGCACGACGTAGACCGAGCTGCCCGTCTCGGCGAGCGAGGCATCGATCGAGTCGAGCAGTCGCTCGCCCTCGCGCGGGCGCGTGCGCCAGGCACTCGATTCGGCGCGCAGGAGCGCGGAGGCGATGGGCGCGGTCACCGGCAGGGGATCGGTGAGGACCGTCCGCAAAGAGTCGAGGGACGCCTGCGTGGCGTTGATCCGCTGGAGATAGGCCGCGCTCAGTTCGCGCGCACGGCGAGCCTCGGGATCGAAGACGCGCTCTGTCTGTGCGTCGGGCAGGGCAAGGACCGTGCTCACGGGTACGAGTCTGGTCCACTGGGTGCCGCGGATCGAGGCAATGATCGCCCGAAGGAGCCGTGGGTTGGGATCCCAGCGGGGGCTGCCGGCCGCGGCGATGAGGTAGCGGGTCTCCTCCGTCGGCTCGAGTGCCACGAAGGCCAACTCGGAGAGGAAGCGCTGTCGCGCGTCGAGAATGGTGGCTTGATTGCCCTGGGGTAGTTCGAGAGCGGTGAGCAATCCGGGATCGGCGACGAGGGCGCGCACGCTCCCGCCGGAGGCCTCGACGTCGAGATACCCGGAGGGCGTGTAGCCAAGGCCGGGTACCGCAGGCGCGGCCTTGTCGCGTACGACGACGGTGCTCACCCCGGCCGAGGCGAGTATGTCGAGGGCCTCGCGATCGAGGCGTCCGCCTGCCGCCCACGCGAGTGTGCCATCGGGGAGGCGGTCGAGTTGGCGCGCGGCCACGTCGGGAGCGGCGGTGGTCGCGCGTACGACGTCGGTTGCGAGCCCAGCGCGCGTGAGCGCATCGGCATCCGGATCGGCGTAGGGCATGACCCACAGCGGGCGCTGACGCGGGGTCGATCGAGCAGTGTCCTCCGGGACGCCGAGGATCTCTCGGGCGCGTACGAGCCAGGTGGCCGCGTCATCGGCGGCGGTGCCGGCGCGGATCGTTCCGCCCTTGTCCACGAGGTAGCCGTCCGACATGTCGCTGGCGACCTGGAGGAGCTGAGAGTCGACGACCCAGCTGATCGAGGGGGAGGACGCGCCCGCGGTGAGCAGGTCGTCAAGGCGACCGCCGGGTGAGATCTCGCGCGGGATCGCGTCGCCGAGCAAGACGTCGTCGGGCGTCTGCGCCGGCGCGGTGGCGAGGGGCCAGAGCCACGTGACATTGACGGGTGCGACCGTGTCGGGGACGTAGGGGATGAGGGTGCGCTGCGTGTCGAGGATGACGTAGCCCGCGGGTCCGAAGCCGATGGCCTCGGCACCGAGGACGTAGACACCCGGATCGCCGAGGGGAAGCTGTGCCGTGTCGACGGAGATGCGGTAGTCGGCTTTCGCACCGGCGGGAAGCGCATCGACCAACGCGGTGGTCGTCGCGTAGAGCGGAATGGATCCGTAGCCACCCTCCGCGTCCGTCGCCTTGCGCAGGTCGCGTCGCTCGATGATCGGTGCTGTGGAGAGCGTGAGCCGCACGCTTAGGGCCGTGATGGTGGTGAGCCCCGTGTTGGCGACCGTGCCGCTCATCGACAGTGAAGTGCCCTGTCCGAGTGCCACGGGCGCGAGACCTGTGATGGTGATGCGCACGGGAGCGGTTGCGTCGTCCGCATGCGCGGGCGGCGTGACGAGGAAGGCGAGGACGGACAGGACGGCGAGCAGGACGGCGAGGCCGCCCAGCCCGACAGGGGCTCCGCCGACGCCCCGGTTCACCCAGCGTCCGCGAGAAGGTCCGGCAGCCGGTCGAGCAGCCGGCGCTCGTCGGCGTAGGCCAGTCGCTCGCGGACATCGGTGAGCGGGAACCACGCGACCTCGACGACCTCAGCATCCTCGTCGGAGAGTTCGCCGCCGGAGGCTTCCATCAGGTAGTGGTGCACGGTCTTGTGGATGCGCCGGTTCTCTGCGATGAACCAGAAGTCGATGACCCCGAGCGGGGCGAGCACGCGTCCGCGGATCCCCGTCTCTTCCTCGACTTCGCGGATCGCGGCGTCCTCGGGTGTCTCCCCCGCTTCGAGATGACCCTTGGGCAGCGACCACACGAGACGGCCACGACGGTCGTGTCGTGCGATGAGCGCTGCGCGGAGCAACTCTCCGGTGCGGTCGACGACTAGGCCACCGGCCGATGTCTCCTCGACCTTGGGCATGCGCGGTGGGCGCCGCCCGGATGCCTTGCCGGCCGCGCCCTTTCCCGAGGCGCTCTTGCCGGGAGTGGGCTTGCCAGGAGTGGGCTTGCTGGGAGTGGGCTTAGCCGCTGGGGCACCTGACGTGGCCTTACGCGGGGAGGGTGCGCTCGAGCCCCGCCGTTCAGGCGTGGGCTTGCCCGGGCCCCCCCGGCTCCCGGAGCCCTTCGACGCTCCGGATTCAGCCATGGCCTGAGGATAACCGCGTCGGGAGAGGGAGCCCGGTCGGGAGCGGCCTAGGCTCCCCCCATGGCAGAGGCACCCGGGGCGGGCATCTCGGGGGCCGGAGCCTCCCCTGCGGCAGCCCTCCTGTCCATCGCCGATGCCCTGGCCCCCCTCACGGCGCGATTCGCCGAAGCCGGACACGAGCTCGCTCTCGTCGGGGGTCCCGTCCGCGACATCATGCTGGGCCGTCCGGGGGTCGCCCATGACCTTGATCTGACCACCGATGCCCGGCCCGAGCGCATCGAGGAACTCGTGCGCGGGTGGGCAGACCACGTGTGGGACGTGGGGATGCGCTTTGGCACGGTCGGTGCCCGCAAGGGCGATCACCACCTGGAGATCACGACCTATCGCTCGGAGTCTTACGACGCCGACTCGCGCAAGCCGGAGGTGACCTTCGGCGACACGCTCGCCGGAGACCTCGCACGCCGCGACTTCACCGTCAACGCCATGGCTGTGCGACTGCCCAGCCTGGAGTTCGTCGACCTTCACGACGGTATGCGTGATCTCTCCGACCGCGTGCTGCGCACGCCTATCGCGCCGGAGGAGTCCTTCGGCGACGACCCGCTGCGCATGATGCGCGCGGCGCGGTTCGTCTCGCAACTCGGCTTCGCCATCGCACCCGAGGTGCTCGCCGCCATGCGCGATATGGCCGCGCGCCTGGAGATTGTCTCGGCGGAACGCATTCGCGACGAACTCACCAAGCTCCTGCTCGGCGCGCGCCCCCGCCTAGGACTGGCGGTGCTTGTCGAGACCGGCCTCGCGGCGTACGTCCTGCCCGAACTCCCCGGACTACAACTCGAGATCGACGAGCACCACCGCCACAAGGACGTCTACGAGCACTCGCTCATCGTGATGGAGCAGGCGATCGACCTGGAGACGTCGCACGAGCCGACGTCCGAGCCCGACATCGTGCTGAGGCTCGCGGCGCTCCTGCATGACATCGGCAAGCCCAAGACGCGTCGCTTCGAGAGCGACGGCGGGGTGTCCTTCCATCACCACGAGGTGGTCGGCGCACGCATGGTGCGCAAGCGCCTCACCGCGCTGCGCTACCCCAACGACGTCATCGACGAGGTCTCCAAGCTCACTGAGTTGCACCTGCGGTTCCATGGATATGGCACGGGTGAGTGGACCGATTCGGCCGTGCGCCGCTACGTGCGCGATGCCGGAGACCAGCTCACGCGCCTGCACAAGTTGACCCGAGCCGACTCCACGACCCGCAATCGCAAGCGCGCGGCGGCACTCCAGGCGGCGTACGACGGGCTCGAGCAGCGCATCGCGATCCTTGCCGACCAGGAGGAGCTCGCCGCGATCCGCCCCGATCTCGATGGCAACAAGATCATGGAGATCCTCGGCATCCCGCCCGGCCGCGAGGTGGGTGCCGCATACGACTACCTGCTCGAGCTACGCCTCGACCGCGGACCGCTTGGCGACGAGGAAGCCGAGCGCGAGCTCCGCGCCTGGTGGGCCGCCCGCCAGCCCTGAGTACGACCTCAAGTTTCCGACGGTTTGACAGACTCCGTGGGCCCACAACGTATGAACAGGCTTGGGACACGGTCGTGAGTCGACTTTTTGCCAGTTACACGACCCTGCAGGCCCCAAAGCCTCGTCCAACTGGCAAAAAAAAGTGAGCAGCAGGCCTAGGCCGAGACCTGCTCCGCGGGGGTACGGCGACCCGCGGCAGCCCAGACCTGGATGACGCCGAGCAGCACCAGCGCGATGAGCGCGGCCCAGATCGTGCGCGCGACCGAAAGGTCGTTACCGATGACCACGATAATCGTGAAGATGACCGCAACGGCCACGCGCAGCCAGCGCGCGTGCGCAGCGACCCAGGCGCCGGACGACACGATCGGGCCCGCCGGGATATTGCCGGCGATGTCGTCGGCCAGGTTGTTGACGGTGGCGCGCAGTTCGACAGCCCAGCGTGCGCCGCAGAGATAGAGGCCAACGGCGAAGACGATAATGCCGAGCACGATCAGGGAGTAGGCACCGTTGTAGAGGAACTTGAGCAGCTGGTCGTAGAACGTCTGCGAGGCCTTCTCGAAGGGGGTGCCCTCGAGGGTATTGACGAAGATGGATTCCCCAATGCCGAGCCCCACGACAAGGAGGCCGCCTCCCACTGCTGCGCCGCCACCGGCCCAGGCGGTCATCCGCGGCCGGCGACGGGCGAGCACGACGGCGAGGACGAGCAGCAGGATCGCGATGTAGATGAGTCCGGCAGCCACGGGCGAGGTGAAGGAGTAGATCGTGCGGATCTGCGCCAGCTGGGGCGCCTCGAGCCGGACGATCTGGCGGTCGGCTTGCGGCACGTTGGTATTGGCCGCGGCGGAGAAGCCCTGATCGACGAGGCCCTGCTTGACCTGATCGACGAGCACGCTGATGTCGAGCACGACCTCATCGCCCTGTAGGGACACCGGTCCGTCATCGCGGCCCTCGAGGATGGCCATGAGACTCTTCTGCGCCGCGGTGTTGGCGAGGTCCCAAAGCTGCTTGAACTGATCGGAGCGCACGAGCCGGTCGACGACCTGGGCGATAAGCGAGTCGATGGCACCCGCGACGATCGGGACGAGGGCCTTCAGTGACGGGTACTCCTCGATCAGCCCGGCGAAGACCTGATTGACCAGGGCCTCCGGGTCGATCTGCTCCTCGATCTTGTCCGTGATGAAGACCGAGAGAGAATTCTGCACATCCTCGTCGTAGGCGAGTGGCTGCATCGTCTCGAGGTAGCGCTCGGTGTCGGTGACCGTGCGATGGCCCCAGTAGGTCACGGTCCCCAGCGGGAGCAGGCCCAGGCCAAGGATGAGCGCGAGCACGGCGGCTATGGAGCGCACTCCGATGCGTCGCTTGGCGGGCGTGGGCGTTGCAGCGGTCTCAGTCACGGGCGCAGCCTAGCCGTCAGCCCGACGCCTCTCTCGCGCTTTGGCGCCAATCCCGTGGTACCACGAGGCGTTTGCGGCCATGAGCACACCGACAATGACCGCCGCGACCGGAGCAACCCCCGATTCGGGACTGGTGAAGGCCACAGCCACGATCCCCGCAACCAGTGCGACGTTGACGGCGACGTCGAAGAGAGAGAAGACGCGTCCGAGATAGTCGTCGTCGATCTCCCGCTGGATGAGCGTGTCGCTCGCGACCTTTGCGGCCTGGTTGGCAAATCCGAGCGACAGAGCGGCTCCGAGAAGAGGCCACAGTGCCGGTAGGTACATGCCGGCGAGTACGCCGATCACCACGAGGGGCGCCGCCTGTCCGACCGCGATCACCGTCCACGGCACGTAGCCCATGCGCCGCACGCGCCCCGGGGTGAGGATCGCGCCCAGGAGCGCGCCGAGTGCCGCCGCGCCTGTGACGAGCGCAAACTGCCCGAGCGCCGCATCGGGGTTGCCCGATGCGTTGAAGGTATTGCGGATGAGGAGCAGCCCGATCACGGTGAGGGCGCCGAATGCGATGCGCTGCACGATCACGACCACCACCGCGCGCCCCGCGACGGGGTGGTCGACGAGCTGGCGGAATCCGTCCCCTAGCCCTTGGAGTACGCCGAGCAGCGAGTTGCGCACGGTGTCCTCGTCGGGTCCGAGGCGATCCTTGGGCAGCGTGGCCGCGATAACGGAGGCGACGACGTATGACGCGATGGCGCACGCGAGCACCACGACGCTGCCGGTATCGCCACCCCCGGCCACGGCGCGGATGCCTACGCCGACGAGGCCGCCGATGGCGGCGGCGATGGTGCCGGCCGTGGGCGTGAGGGCGTTGGCGGTGACGAGAAGCGGTCCGTCGACCACGTGCGGCAGCGACGCCGCGACGCCCGCGAGCACGAAACGCGCGACGCCGAGCACGAGCAGCACGCTGACCGCGAGATCGAGCCCGTCGTGGCGCATCCACACAAGCGCGGCCACCGCGATAACAAGCGCGCCGCGAATCAGGTTGGCGTAGACGAGCACCTGGCGGCGGCGCCACTCGTCGAGGAAGACGCCCGCGAATGGCCCGACGAGGGAGTAGGGCAGGAAGAGCACGGCGAAGGCACCCGCGACCGACGCCGCAGTGGGCTGGCGCTCCGGCGAGAACAGCACGAAGGTGGCCAGCGCCGCCTGCAGCAGGCCGTCGCCGAACTGTCCCGCGAGCCGGACGCCGAAGAGTCGCCGGAAGTCCCCGACGACGAGGACGGCGCGCAGATTGCCCAGGGCCGCCACGAAGGACACGCTATCCGGCGTACCGCCCCTGGTCGTGGCGCATGCGCAGAG
>CAYYZU010000035.1:0-6202 GCA_964476205.1 uncultured Actinomyces sp.
CGCAGGTTGAGTTGGGCGTAGGCGTCGAAGACACCGCGACTGATCGCCTCTTCGTCGGGGCCGCGGGTGAGCACCTGCTGCCCGCGCTTGCCGACGACGATCGCCGTTCCGGTGTCCTGGCACATCGGCAGCACACCCCCGGCCGAGACATTCGCGTTCTTGAGCAGGTCGAGGGCGACGAAGCGGTCGTTGGCGCTGGCCTCGGGGTCGTCCAGGATCGCGCGTAACTGGGCGAGGTGCCCGGGGCGCAGCAGGTGCGAGATGTCGCGGATCGCCTCGACGGTGAGCAGCCTGAGCACCTCGGGGTCTACCTCGAGGAAGGTGCGATCGCCGAGCTCCACCGTGCGTACTCCCTCGGTGGTGATGAGGCGGTACGGCGTGGTGTCGGGGCCTAGTGGCAGCGGGTCGGCGTAGGCGAACTCGGGCATGGCACCAGCCTAGGCCGCGGTGGCCCGACAGGGGCGGCTCCGCCGGCCCGCCGGGCCTGCTTCGGTAGGTTCAGCGCCGTGAATCCCCCGGTGATTGCAGTCCTCGGCGAGCGCATCGTCGACTTCGTCCCGGGCGAGGACCCCCAGGCCTATCGAGCCGTTGCGGGCGGCTCTCCGGCGAACGTCGCCCTCGGCGTGCGCCGTCTCGGCGGTGAGCCGGTGCTGCTTGGACGCGCGGGCGATGACGGGCTTGCCAGCCTGCTCGATCGCGCCATCGCCGACAATGGACTGTCGACCGCGGCGCTCCTGCGCCGCAAGGGCCCGAGCCTCCTGGCCGTCTGCACGCGCCAGGACGACGGCTCGGTGAGCTACTACTTCTACTACCAGGGCAGTCCGGATCTCCTGTGGGACGAGGCGGACCTAGGGGAGGCCCTGGCGGCCGCGCGGGCCGCAGGTGCCACTGCGTGGCACACCGGATCCCTGGTGAGTTGGCTCGGCCCGGGTGTCGACGCCGTCCTGACTGCGTGGCGCGCCGCCCGCGAGGCGGGCGATCTCACCCTCAGCTACGACCCCAACGCCCGCCCCGGCACGGTCCCGCAGGAGGTCATGCGTGCCCGCGTGGAGGACTTCGTCGGGCTTTCCGATGTCGTCAAGGTGAGCGACGAGGATCTCGCCTTCCTCTACCCCGGGGAAGCACCGGAAGACGTGTGCGCGCGCTGGATCGAGCAGGGCCCCGCGGTCGTCGTCCTCACGCGTGGGCCCCAGGGACTGTCGGCATGGCGACGAGGGCACGACGTGGTGGAGGTGCCGGGCCGGCCCGTCGAGGTGGCGGACACGGTCGGCGCAGGAGACACCGTGACCGCTGCGCTGCTCGTCGGACTGGGCGATGCCGGCGCGCTCGGCGCGACCGGCGACATCGATGGCCTGTCGGACGAAGCCGTGCGCGCGATCCTCGAGCGTGCTGCCGTCGCTGCGGCGATTACGTGTTCGCGCGAGGGTGCTCAGCCGCCGACGCGCGGCGAGGTGGATGCGGCGCTTGCCTAACGCTCGTCGCCGCTGTAGTCGATGACGGCGTACCGGCCCAGCTTGTCGAGTCGATGCTCGCTGGCGACCTCGCGAATCGTGCCGCTCTTGCTACGCATGACGATCGAGTGCGTCTGCACGCCGTGCGACGCGTAGTGAACGCCGCGAAGGAGTTCTCCGTCGGTGATGCCGGTGGCGCAGAAGAACACGTTGTCGCCCGTGACGAGGTCCTCAGTGGTGAGCACCCGATCGAGATCGTGCCCGGCATCCACTGCTCTAGCGCGCTCCTCGTCGTCGCGGGGCCACAGCTGGCCTTGGATCACTCCGCCGAGGCACTTGACGGCGCAGGCCGTGATGATGCCTTCCGGCGTACCGCCGATGCCCATGAGGAGATCGACGCCCGTGCCCCGGCGCATCGCCATGATCGCGCCGGCGACGTCGCCGTCGGAGATGAACTTGATGCGAGCACCCGCCTCGCGCACCTCGTGCACGAGGTCGTCATGCCGTGGTCGGTCGAGGATGCACACCGTGAGGTCACCCACCGACATGCCCTTGGCCTTGGCTACCCGGTGCAGGTTGTCGCTACACGGAGCCGTGATGTCGACAACGTCGGCAGCCTCGGGTCCGGTGACGAGCTTGCGCATGTAGAAGACGGCGCTGGGGTCGTACATCGATCCGCGCTCTGACACGGCGAGGACGGAGATGGCATTCGACATGCCCTTGGCGCACAGGGTCGTGCCGTCGATGGGATCGACGGCCACATCGACCTGAGGGCCAGTGCCATCGCCGACGCGCTCGCCGTTGAAGAGCATCGGTGCGTCGTCCTTCTCGCCCTCACCGATGACGACGACGCCCTCCATGGACACGCTGCCGATCAGCTGGCGCATGGCGTTGACGGCTGCACCGTCGGCACCGTTCTTGTCGCCGCGGCCGACCCAGCGGGCAGCGGCCATGGCCGCCGCCTCGGTCACCCGCACGAGCTCGAGGGCGAGGTTGCGGTCGGGAGTCTCCGTGACGCGCATGCCTGACTCTCTCACGGGAGGCCGCCGAGGTGTGGGGCTCGCCGCGATCAGGGACGATGGTCCCGTGAGCAACGATGGCGCGATGACCGGCGACGGGCCGGTCGCCGAGGCGTCGGGGCCGGCATCGGCGACGCCCGCCCCCGCCGAGCCGGGCGAATTGCGCCCCACGGGTCGCTCCAACGCTCGGCTGCGTCAGACGGTGCGCGACATGATCTTGTCGCTTGTCGTGGTGCTCGCGGTGATCGCGGTGATCCTCGTGCTCACATGGCGACCCGCACCCGATCCGGTTCGCGTCATCGACCCCACGCCGGCCCTGTCGCTCGCACGCGTGCAGGCGGACTATCCCGTGCTCTACCCCGCAGACCTCGACGCTGCCTGGCGTGCGACCAGTGCCCGCTGGGAGATCACGCCGTCATCGCAGCCGGACCCGGCGTGGCATGTCGGCTTCGTCACGCCGGACGACGCCTATGCGCAGCTCGGCCAGTCCGCCACGGAGGACCCGTCCTACGTCGCCGACCAGGTGGGGATCGCCAAGCCCGCGGGGGAGTGGGACGGCTGGCTGCGCTACGACTCCAGCGACCAGCGGGCGCTCGTGCGTATCGATGGCGGTGTGACCGTGGTGGTGTCGGGCACGGCACCGTGGCCGACACTGCAACTCCTGGCCGAACGCCTCAGTCCGACGGCGGTGCCGATTCCCCTTCCGGGTGCGGTGTCGACTCCTCCTGGCTGAGCAGGTCCCCTGAGTTACTCGTCTGGACCGGCCGGATCTTCTCGGCTGAGTCGTTCCTGCGCTCCGGCGAGCCATGCCTCGCAGACGCGCGCGTACTCCTCGCCCTGCTCCCACAGCGCGAGCGCCTCCTCCAAGGTGGCGTCACCGGACTCCAGGGCGGCGACCACGTCCGCAAGCGCAGCGCGCGCCTCCTCGTAGCCCATGTCTTCGAAGACCGGGGCGGGCGTGTCGCTCGACTCGGATCCGTCGCTCGGTTCGCTGCTCTTCGCTCGCGCCATGGCCATCAGGGTAGGTCCTCGACCCGAACCGTGAAGGCGCCGCGCGCGACGCGAGCCTCAAGGGACTCGCCCTCGGCGAGCATCGCGGGATCGCGAACGACCGTGCCTTCGTGCGTCCTGAGTACGGCGTAGCCGCGCTCGAGGGTCGACGCCGGGGACAGTGCCGTGAGCCGAGCCCGCAGGTGTCCGACATCCACGAGACCGTGGTCGATGCGGCGCTGGACACTGCGCCGCGCTGTGGCGCGGGATCGGGTCACGTCGGCGGCGTCGATGGTGATCCTGCGCTCGATGGTGCGGCGTGCGCGCTGACGCTGCTGCGTGATGCGCTCCCACTCCTCAGCAACGTCGGGAACCACCCGCTTCGCAGCATCCGTCGGGGTCGATGCGCGTACGTCGGCCACGAGGTCGACGAGGGGGACATCCTGCTCGTGGCCGATCGCGGTGATGACGGGGGCCCGCGAGGCGACCACGGCGCGAATGAGCCGCTCGTTGCTGAAGGGGAGGAGGTCCTCGACGCTCCCGCCTCCGCGCGCGATGACGATGACGTCGACGTCGGGGTGAGCATTGAGCTCGGTAAGGGCCTCGACGATCGCAGGCACCGCTGTGGCTCCCTGCACAGCCACCTCGCGGATCTCGAAGTCGACTCCGGGCCAGCGCAATCGGGCGTTCACCGTCACATCGCGCAGCGCGGCGCTTGCGCGACCCGAGATGAGTCCGACGCGACGCGGCAGGAATGGCAGGGGGCGCTTGCGCTCGGGAGCGAAGAGTCCCTCGGCCTGGAAGAGCGCACGCAGGCGCTCGAGCTCCTCGAGCAGTGCGCCCCTGCCCACGGGTCGGATTTCGCGCGCGCGGATCTGCAGCGATCCGCGACCGGCGTAGAACTCCGGGCGTCCGTAGACGATGACGCGCTGGCCTTCACCCAGCGGGGGTGAGACCACGTCGACGACGGTCGTCTCCGCGACCACGCTGAGTGAGAGATCGGCATCGGTGTCGCGCAGGGTAATCCATAACGTGCGCATGCCGGGTCGTCGCGAAATCTGGGCCACCTGACCTTCGATCCAGATGCCGCCGAGGCGTCCGATCCAGTCGCCGAGCAGCCGCGAGACGGTGCGCACGGGAGCCGGCGACTCCGGTGAGGTCTCGAGCGCCATGGGGGCAGGCTACGGCCACAGATGCCGGAGTGAGCCCAGCACCTTACGATGGCGGTATGCCCGGCAAAGTGCTCCTCGCAGCTCCTCGCGGCTATTGCGCGGGCGTCGACCGCGCCGTGGTGACGGTGGAGAAGGCCCTCGATCTCTACGGCCCCCCCGTCTACGTGCGCAAGCAGATCGTGCACAACAAGTACGTCGTCCAGCGCCTCGAGGATCGCGGAGTGATCTTCGTCGAGGAGCTCGACGAGGTCCCCGAGGGCTCCACCGTCGTCTTCTCCGCCCACGGTGTCGCGCCTTCGGTGCACGTCGAGGCAAGCGAACGCAGCCTCAAGACCATTGACGCGACCTGTCCTCTCGTCACCAAGGTGCACTCGGAGGCGAAGCGCTTTTCGGCAGAGGGAATGCAGATCCTGCTCATCGGTCACGAGGGCCATGAGGAGGTCGTCGGCACCATGGGCGAGGCTCCGGAGGCCATGACCCTGGTCGAGTCGCCGGCCGATGCTGACACGGTGAGCGTGGATCCCGAGCGCCCGCTCGTGTGGCTGTCACAGACCACGCTCTCGGTCGATGAGACTCTCGAGACGGTCGATCGACTCCGCGAGCGCTTCCCGCACTTGCAGAGCCCGCCGAGTGACGACATCTGCTACGCGACGCAGAACCGCCAGGCCGCGGTGAAGCAGATTGCCGAGCAGTGCGATCTGCTGATCGTCGTCGGCTCAGGGAACTCCTCCAACAGCGTCCGCCTCGTTGAGGTCGGCCTCGAGGCGGGGGCGTCGAGTGCCTATCGCGTGGACGGTGTTGATGAACTCGACGAGATGTGGCTCGAGGGCGTGTCCACCGTCGGGCTCACGTCTGGCGCGTCGGTGCCCGAGGTGCTCGTCGACGGAGTGCTGGCGTGGCTCGCAGAACGCGGGTTCGCAGATGTGGAGGAAGTCGCGGCCGCAGAGGAGACGCTGGTCTTTGCGTTGCCGCCCGAGTTGCGTCGAGACCTTAAGGCTGCGGGTTCGGCGTAGCCGGCGCTGAACGTCTGCGTCGCACGAGCACGATAACGAGCGCGACGATCGTCGATCCGAAGATCCAGAGCGCGTTGGCGCCCAAAGTCGTGACGATCATGAATGCCTCGCGGACGAGGAGGTCACCCGTCGGCGGAAGCGTGAGTTGGCCCGCCGTGATGGTCGCGAGGAAGAACGCAAGCGGCGGTGCGATGACCGCGATGATGGCGTCTTCCCTGCGTACGACGAGCGCTCCATAGACGCTCGCGGCGAGCAGGGACACACCGGTCAGCCAGCCGAGTTGGGTCCTCCCCACCACGATTGCGTCGGCGAAGCCCATCACGACGGTGACACCGATGACGACGAGCCACACTCCCGTCGCGCGTACGCCCGGAGCAGCATGTGCGCCGCGCCCGGATGCGGAGGTGCCTGTTGTCGCGAGTCCCGCGGCCTGCGCGGGGTCGGCGTTGACGTCGACGTTACTGATCTCCGGTCGTGGCGCGACTTCGGCGTACTCCAGGTCGGCGTCCTCCGCGAGTGCGGCGACGGGCGCGGCAGCTGCGGCCGCCGGAGCAGCG
>CAYYZU010000035.1:6302-13110 GCA_964476205.1 uncultured Actinomyces sp.
CACCGGGGCGTCTCCACCGCCTCCGAGAGTCACCGTGCGCAGTCCCACCGCCTGGTCGAGAGTCAGGGCCGGGACCGCTGCATCGGCGGCGGCGCCCTCGGCGCGCAGGGAGCGGAAGAGCCGGCCCGTGCCTGCCGTGGTCTCGCTCACAGGGCCCAAGGCTACGGGACGGCCAGCGGAGCGCTCGTCGATGCCGGTTCGCGTGACCGCTGAGTGATGGGCGGGACATCGGGCAAGGGGGTGTCGCTGATGCCGTGCTCGGCTAGCCGGCGAGCGGATACCAGGACGCGACCGTCAAGGGAGCCCACGAGTCGGTTGTAGTGGCTGACGGCAGCGTCCAGTGATGACCCCATGCGTCTGACGTGGTCGAGCGTGACACCTAGCCGCTCGTAGAGTTCACGGCCGAGGGCGTGGATCTCACGTGCGTTGTCGGCGATGGCCTCGCGACGCCACACGTGCGAGACCGTGCGCAGCAGCGCGAGAAGCGTCGTGGGAGTTGCCAGGATGACTCCGCGAGAGAACGACCTCTCCAGTAGCGCGGGATCCTCGCGCAGGGCGATGCCGAGGATCGACTCGGCGGGCAGGAAGAGAACGACGGCCTCGAGCGTGTCGTCGTACCGACGCCAGTACTCCTTGCTGCCCAGTCGCTCAGCATGCTGCGCGACGTCACGGGCGTGGCGCGCGAAGAGCTCCGCGCGCAGTGACTCATCCGATGCCGCCTCTGCCTCGAGCAGTGCGGCCAACGGGACCTTGGCGTCCACGATGAGCGTGCGTCCCGCTCCAAGTTCCACGATGAGGTCAGGGCGCTGCGTGCCGTCGTCCGTTGTCCGGATGTCCTGCTCGGCGAAGTGGACGCGGTCGATCATCCCGGCTGCCTCGACGAGTCGGCGCAGGTGTGCCTCGCCCCAGCGCCCGCGCGTGTCTACGCGACCGAGAGCACTTGAGAGTTGTCCGGCTTCGCGGCGGACCACCTCCGTAGCTGCCTCGACGTGCCGAACCTGCTCGGCGAGCTCGGCGCGCATGCCCGCTTGGTCGGCACGTCGCAGCGCCTCGGCTTCGTCGAGCCGGCGCGCCAGGCGATCGAGGGCCGACTCGACGGCCTCGAGTTCTGGCGCGCGCGGGGGCGTGTCGTGGCGCCCGCCCCAGCCGCGGCCACCGCCCCCTCCGGCGTAGTGGCGTCCCACGAGCACGCCGATGAGCAGGGCGAGGCCGGCCAGTGCGGCGCAGGCGAGGATGAACGTGGTGGCGGTCATGGCTCCACGCTGACAGGGGGGTCCGACAGTGGCCGAAACGCCGATCAGGTCCGCAGGGGGATGTAGTCCAACGCCAGCGGGGTAGCGACCGCCGTCTCGTAGCGCCGCCCCAGGGGGCTGATCCACGTGGGGTCCGGTGGCCCGTGGGGGTCCACGTGGCGCTCTGGCTCCACGTGCCATCCAGAGGCCTCGCGGTGGCGGTTGTGGCGCGGACATGTGGGGGACATGCCCCTGGCCGATGTGCGGCCTCCTCGGGAGTGCTCAGGGAGGTGGTCGGCGTCGCAATTGCGCGCCTTCACCCCGCACGAGGGGTGCTTGCACCGGTTCTCGCGATCGCGCAGGAATCTCGCCAGCCTCGCGCCCGGGAAGCGCCGGGTGCCTGAGTCGAGCAGGTAGTCGCCGACGGGGTCGGTCACCCATCGGATCCATTCGGCGTCAGCGGCAAGCGCGCGCACGAGGTCCGGATCGAGGGGGCCGTAGCCCTCGAGCTCTCCGGGAGCATCGGTGAGGCCGAGGAGAGTCGTCAGGGGGACCGTGACGCGAATGTGCACCCGCGGTGGGTCCGCGGGGGCGCCCGCACTGGGTCCGCACGTCACGTGATTGGCCGAAAGGTCGCTCACGTCTGTGTCCTTGTCGGTCGTGTGGCTGGAGGCCGTGTCGCCGCCGGACAGGTCGCCGCCATGCGCATGCACCGGCGAACGGCCCACAGGACTCAGACCAAAGGCGGCCAGCAGGGCAGCGTGACGCCACTGCCCGAGGCTCCGCGCGTCATCGGAAGTGGCGCGCGCACGCAGGTCCTTGGCGCGGGCATCGATGAGCTCGCGTACCGCCACGGCGTCAAGAGCGGGACCGCGCGCCGCGAGGCACGCCATGCCGTCGGGCTCGGCCCAGATTGTGACATCCGTGTGGTCGCGCTCCGCTTGCTCGCGGCGGCGAGCAGCCGCAGCCGGGTCGAGCGAGGTCACCATCCGGGCGACGCGCTCGCGCAGGCGCGCGGGAGGCAGGTCGCGTGCGATGCGAATGAGATCGCGCACCGCGACGTCGGAGAGGTCCTCGCCGGACTCGTTTACCGTGCCCGAGAGGACCGCGACCCCCTCGTAGATCTCGCGTGCCTGGGCCACGGTCAGGCGACCTGCAGCCACCTCCAGGCCGAGAATCGGCCAGTCACGAACGAGAGCGGCACCGGCGTGGGCGCGGACCGTGGCCGTGCGCGGCGCGATGTGCAGCACGGCCGCGATCTCGTCGGCCACCCATGACTGCTGCATGCTCATGCTGCCCCGCTCGTCAGCGGTTGCCTGCTTGACCGCGTCAGAAACGGCGACGAGAGCATGGGCCTGTACGACGTGAACCCACCCGGCCAACTTCTCCGACGCAGCGAGGTAGCTCACGCGCTCAGAGGCGTCGAGTGTCGCGGGATCGGCCGAGGCGAGTGCCTGCGCAAGCAGCGGCCCGGGAGCGAGTGACTCCCACGGGCACCCTGTCGGTGCGCTGACGTCATGCCATCCATCGGCCATGTGACGAACGTACGCGGGGGGTCTGACAGCGACATGTGCTCGCGCGATGGGGTTGCGGGTGGGGCGGGGTGCTTGTCTTCGACCTCGATCAGCAGTGGGGTGCATCCGTGTCGAGGAGTTTGCGGCAGATCGCGGTCAGAGCGGTGCGTTCATCAGGTGTCAGTCGTGACCAGAACCGCTCCTCGACCTGATCCAAGATGAGAGGTGCGGCGTCCGCCAGCAGGTCGAGCCCCTCGGGAGTGATGTCGACGGTCACATCGGTGGGCGACTGACGACGTCGCGACACGAACCCCCGGTTCTCGAGCCGATCCACCAGCCGGGTGATGGCACTGGGGCTGCGCGAGACCGCGCGTGCCAGCGGGGCCATGCGCTGGCACTGCTCATCGGCACTCGCCAACTGGAGCAGGGCGTCGATGTCGGTGTAGCCGACCTTGAGGTGATGCTGCAGGTCCGCATCGACCTGGCCGATGACTGCTCCAGCGGCCGTGCGGAAGGCGTTCCACGCGTCGCGGTCGGCTTCAGGTCGGGCAAGCCAGGCGCTGCGAGCGGAGGGGCGGACTGCCATGGCCCCAGTATTGCGCATGCAATATCAGATGGGGTATGTTGCACGAGCAATACATATTGCACATGCAATAGAAAGGAAGCCATATGGAGCCGCAAGCCCCGACCCTTGCTCGCCCGTTCAACGCCGCCCGCCTCGGCCGCGGGGTCATCTGCGCGGTTGTGGTGAACCTCATCGTGTACGCCGTCGCAACTGCCGCTGGCGCCACCTGGCTGGCCAACGGTCAGACGGTCGGGTGGTTCATGGTGCCGATCGCCACGGTCATCGCGATGGCCATCGGCGGCGTGATCACGTGGCTGCTGGCGCGCCGCTGGGACAACGCGACCATCACGATGGCGTGGGTAGGCCTCGTCTTCGCTGTCCTCTCGGTGCCCGGTCCTCTCATGGGCTCCGACGACTCGCCGACCAGGTGGGCGCTTGCCACCATGCATGTGACCACCGGCATCGTCTGGTTCGTCGCGGTGCTTCCGCGACGTTCGAATCGAATCGCGTGATCGAGATGTCCTTTACCGACGAGGAGATCGCCTATATCCGCAGCCAGCCGCTGGCGCGCATCGCAACGGTCTCGGCTGACGGGCAGCCGGACGTCGTGCCAGTTGTCTTCGAGTTCGATGGCACGCACTTCTACATCGGAGGTTTCGCCCCCGAGCGCACGCGGCGTACGCGCAACATCGACAGCGGCAATGACAAGGTGGCACTCGTCATCGACGACCTGGCCTCGGTGCAGCCGTGGGCTCCGCGCTATCTCCGCGTCTATGGCACGGCAGAACTTGTCCACCGCGGTGGACAAAACGATCGCATCATGAAGATCACGCCGATTGAGTCGTGGAGCATGAATCTGAGCGGCCGGTGGCACCCCGGCAGCGGTGAGGAAGTTTCCCCGCGCAAGGCCCTGCACACAGCGTCTTAGACCAGGAGTGTCCCCGTGAGCACCTTCATTGCCGTTGCGAGCTTCTCGCCGGAGACGGACCTGCCGTTGATGAACGCTGTCATTGCCGAAGAAGTGGCCCAGGTTCACCGGCTGACAGAGGAAGAACGACTCAAGGCGGTGCATGTCTCGCCTCTCCGAGGTCGCGTTTTCCTTGAGGTGATCGCCGACAGCGAGGACGAGGCACGGGCGACGGTCGAGACACTGCCTATGGCGCAATGGTGGGACATCGAGGTGTTTCCCACCATGGTGCCGCCGGACCAGCGCGACTGACGCGCAGCGGGCGCCGATAGCCTTCGCGTCATGGCGCTCACCATCGGTGTTGTCTGATCAAAGATGCCAAACTGCCTCGCGAGGCGATGGCCGACTAGAAGTTGATCCGGCGCGGACGTGTCTGAAGGTCCAGGGCCAGGAGCGTCGCCTGCACCTCGACGGGTCCAGGGTTCGGGGGCTCGGTGATGGCCCCGAAGTCGACGGGGAGTTCGAGAGACTCTCCGGGTTCCAGGTCGCGGAGGCTCTGCGAGAGCGGTCTGTAGCCGAACCAACCACTTCGGGTATCGCCGAGGACGTGACCGTGGACTACGCCGCTGTCATCGGGATCGGCTTCCCAGCGTTCGTGCTTGGTGTTGATGAGTTGCACCCTCAGATCAGCGAGTGTGCTGACGGGGCCATCCAGCCAGCTGAGGATTAGTCCGGCACGGCGGACAGCCTTGCTCGGTCGAGGACGCACCGGTGCGCCCGAGTAGGACATGGTGCCGTTGTCGGACAGCAGGGCGACGAACCACCCATCTGGCGCCGGGGCGGCGAACATGCGAGTGGTGCAGGCGCCTTCCGCTGAGTGGACCGAGAGTTCACGCCAGCCGTCCACGGGGAGGCCGTTGAGCCAAGCCGCTTCCTGGCGAATGTCGGCGTGGGGCGGTCTGAGGTTCTCCCACGTCGTGCCGGGTCCCGAGAGTCCCGATGAATCGACGTCGAAACCCCAGAGATCCACTCGGCCGGAGCCTTCGTCTGACGTGTCCACCACGCCATGATCCACCACTTGGGGAGACTATGGCGACGTTGTTGGCGTGGCCGCGTGGGCCAGTTCGCGGCATGTTCCTCGCATCTCGGTTCGGTATCAACCCGCGACCAATGCGGTCACTTGAGTTGCTTCGTCAAGGTCAGCGGTGGACTCTGAACGCAGGTGATGAGGGGGCGGCCGACGTGACAGATGCTCCATCTCACACGCCTGTGCGACGGTGGCCGGTGCCTGTCCGGATCGCTCTCGTGACAGCCGTCGTGGCGGTGACAGCATTCACATTGATGGCCGCTGGTTTCTGGTTGTACGTCACCAGGCCGCAAGACGTGCGCGTCGAGGTCTACGCGCTCACGGGGCCAACCACGGTTCTTGCCGAGGTGCAGGTCGGTGTGGATGAGCAGTTTGTCTCGGCCTACGCCGAGGAGACTCTGACAGTCGTGGTTCTGCATGTGCAGGTCCGCAAGATGCCTGGTGCCTATCCGGCGATTGGACTGATGGCCAGTGAGGAGATCAGGCTGCAGGCGCCGATCGGAGATCGCAAGGTGCGCAGTTACGACGGGTCCCGCGTGCGCGAGGTGTCCCTCGAGCGCATAGCCAAGGGTGGCGTCGATGAAGTAGTCGCCCGCTGGTGACGACGGTTCAAGAACCTGCACTAGCCGGGTAGAGGCAACCCCTTGTGACGGCACGTGCAAGCCAGGGGAGATGCGGTCGTCCCCGCACCCATCACAGCGGCTTCGCCCCGCCGGACCAGCGGGACTGACGCACGCCAGCCGCAGATACCCTTCACGGCATGGCACTCACCATTGGCATCGTCGGGCTCCCCAATGTCGGCAAGTCGACCCTCTTCAATGCCCTCACGGAGAACGACGTACTCGCTGCCAACTACCCCTTCGCGACGATCGAGCCCAACACGGGCGTCGTCGAGGTGCCCGACCCGCGACTTGCGGTCCTCGCGCAGATCTTCGGATCCGAGCGGATCCTGCCCGCGACGGTGACCTTCGCGCCGTCGGTCAGAGTGAGGGTCACCCGCAGCAGGGACCGGTGGTCCTCGCTCACGGAGTCGGTGGTGAGGGCCACCTCCACCCCCCGCTGCTGAGCCAGGACGGGCGCATTGACGAACGAGACCGGATCGTGGACGAGCTTCTGGAACACGCCCTTGAGTGCCGACAACTCGAGCACTCGGACGTCGTGGGACGCGATCTCACCCAGCGCCGTGACGTCGATGCGCTCCACCGCGCCGTCGGCGAGAGAGCACGCGATCGCGCCGATCTGCTCGGCCAGCGGCAGCAGCGGCTTGATGGCCTCGTCGAGCTGGCCACCCTGGACGTTGACGGCGTCGGGGACGAGCTCCCCTGACAGCGCCAGGCGCACGGACTTGGCGACGGCGATGCCGGCCTTCTCCTGGGCCTCGTCCGTCGATGCGCCGAGGTGGGGAAGTCCGACGACGTTCTCCAGCGTGAAGAGCGGAGAGTCCGTGCAGGGCTCCTTGGCATAGACGTCGAGCCCCGCACCGGCCACGCGTCCGTCGACCAG
>CAYYZU010000036.1:0-9121 GCA_964476205.1 uncultured Actinomyces sp.
AGCGTGGCTTCGCCAGGCGTGACCTGCCTAGCGTCGGAGACGACAGGAATCGACCGCTGCCCAGGTGCGCTACCGCGAGGGCGGATTGACTTTGGAGGGCTTATGGCTGTGACGCTCGCGGCGACAGCGAAGGCGTCGGAGGCGAACCTCCTGATGACCGCACGCGTGCGAGCCACCCCCTCGCAGTGCACGCAGGCAATCCTCGACGAGATGGAGGGGCGCAGCAGGTGGTGGAGGCCCTACCTCCTGCTGCGCCACCGCCCGGCGACACCCCACGAGGTCCCCGGCTGCGTCGTCGACGTGCTCGCCAATGCGAGCGGCCACACGGAGCACCTCGTGGGCACGACCAGGTGGGGGTGGCGGCTGGACGCACTCGAGCACGGGCAGCGGATGCGTTGGGCGCTCGTCGACGGCGACTACCGGGGCTGGATGGAGTGGCGCTTTACCGAGGTCGACAACGGAGCGACACACATCGGTGTCAGCGGCTGGCTGACGCCCCGGGGATGGAACAGGGTGCGCGCCCTGGCCTACGACGAGATCTTCGAGGTCACTCGACTACTGAGAAGGGGATTCGATGCCATGAGTCGTTATGTCGACACGCTTGCACCGCCCGAGTCGCCGTTCGACGACGACCCATATGAGGATCCGGCACCGGAGGACCCATTTGACTACCCACCGGACGAGGAGCCCGTTACCGGCGATGACGATGAGGGCGAGTACCTCGTCAATACCGATGGGGGGCGGAGGTGATGACGATGCGACAGGAGTCGGGGCGCCTGGCGCCCTTCCCCGCCGCACTCGGAATGGGAGTGAGCGCCCTCGTGCTCGCTCTCGCCCCGCTCGTGGCTTCGACCTCGGCCTCAGCAGCAACGGTTGCGGTGACGAGCCTGCCGGCCTCGATCACGATGTCCCGGACGGACACGGCGGTCGTCAGCGTCCCGTCCGCTCCCGTGTGTATCCCCGGGGCCTTCGATGCGTTCGTGGCCGGCCGTCAGGATGCTGTCACCCTGAGGGATTCCTCGGGCATGACCACCGCGAGGTGCTCGGGGACCACCCTCCTTGCGACCGTGACACCGACGACATCGGCCAAGCGCAATGCCGTGGTCAAGTTCCGGCTCATCCGTCCCGGTAACTCACGGGTGGTCATGACGCTGGTCGTGCATCTGTCTCGCTAGACCGTCAAGAGATATCTGTCCCCCGTCTGTGTCCCCTCCCTGTCCCCCGACCGTGTCCCCCTCACGCGTGACGTGGCTTTAGTCCACCTTGCAATCACCTCGACGACGTCTGGCCCGTGCGTGTCGCGACGCACGGACTCTGTGCAGACCTCCACGATGTGGTGAAGTCGCACCCGCGACATGAAGCAGGAGTGGATATCGACATCAAGTCAACGGTTCGGGGGGAGGGAGCTTCGATGAAAGACAACACGCTTCCGCAGGACTGGGTAGATGAGGTGGTGCCCGGAGATGCATGGCGGCGCCCTGACGCGGAGTGGGACCTGGCAGTACTGCTGGATCTTGTGGAGTCCATGACGCCGACCCTGGCTCTGGACGAGCGAGCGCTGTCCGCAATTCATCGCATGGTGGCGCCGGAGACACTTCGCGAGTTCCTCTTCGTACAGGTCGATGCGCAGGGGGCTCTGAGGCGCCCGGAGGGGCCCCCCGCCACGACGGACCTGCTGGCCTGGGTGGTCAGCTGCCTGTGGGGCTCATCTCCTTCTGCGCACCTCCTCGATGAGGGGTGCAGCCTCGTCCGTGTGCGTGGTGAGGGGCTCGACGCCGTGGCGCATGCGTGCATTCCACTCCAGTCCCATGGCCGCATCCGCACCCTGCTCGCGTGCAGCATCACGACGCATAGCCGCGAACAGGTGCGAAGCCTGGCGATCCGCCTCACCCTGCTGACGTCGATGCTCGGGCCAGTTATCCGTGACGGTGAAGACCCTGTCGCAGGTGCCCTCGCCGCGACGCCCTCATCCCAGGCCCTGACTCATCGTCAGCAGTCGATCCTCGAGGGGATGGCCGAGGGACTGACAAATCGCCAGATCGCAGCGCGTATCTGCTTCAGCGAGTCCACTGTCCGCCTGGAGTCGATGGCGATCTACCGTCACTTCGGGGTGCATTCTCGGGGCCAGGCCGTGGCGGCAGCGCTCGCATCCGGCGTACTCCAGGAGCGTCCGCTCTCCCTGGGTGCCTAGGTCAGGTACGGCGAGGCAACCCGGCGAGCTTGACCACCTTGCCGGCGTACTCGCGGCAGCCCTCCGGGGATATGTGGATCCCATCCACAGTCCACTCCGGATGCTTCATCGTGGCTGCGTTCCAGTCCAGGACGCGTCCCTCGTCATGCTCGCTCACCACGTTGCGGATGGATGCGTTCGTGCGTTCCTCGAAGGAGAAGGCTCCCCAGGCGGGATCGGGAATCTGGATGGTGGCCCAGACGACCCGCCGCCCCGGTCCCATGTGTTCGATGGCGAGGCTGACCTGGCCATCGACGATCCCTGATTCGGTGCCTGCGTGGATGAGGACCGCCGCCTGGTCGTCGACGGACGACTCGATGGCGGCGAGAAGTTCGTCGACGTTGCGCACAGGCTCGGGGTAGACAGCGACGCCGCGCGCCTCCAGGCAGGACTTCGCCTCGAGCATCACCGCATCGCCGATGGCGATCGCCCCCTGCCGCTTTGGCTCGGGCGCGGCAGCAGCAGCGATGTCAGGGCCTTGCCCCGGTCTCGCGACCGGAGAGGTAGCGCGAGATGACATGCCTTGGGCGTTGTCCGGCTGTGCGACGACCCATGGAGTGAGAGCACCGAGGGCCAGCGAAGCGCAACCGAGAGGCACAAGCGCGCGCCAGGGCACCATGGTGATCTCAGGCAGCCCGCGCGATCGCGGTCGTGGTGAACCAGTCGCGGGCCAGTGCCGCTGCGCGGGGCAGGGCACCGGGTTCCTCGAAGAGGTGGGTGGCCCCGGGAATCACCTCGAGCGACGCGCGGCACCTCAGTCGCGTGAGTGCCTCCCTGTTGAGTCGGAGGACATCGACGTCATCGCCTCCGACGATCAGGAGGGTTGGGGCTTGGACCCGAGGCAGCCAGGAAGTGGCCAAGTCCGGTCTGCCGCCGCGCGAGACGACGCTGCGCACCAGGTCGGGGCATCGCGCAGCAGTAGCCAGGGCTGCAGCAGCGCCCGTGCTGGCGCCGAACAGCGCCACGGCGAGGTGCTGGGTCCGCGCATTGCGTCTCGACCACGCGAGTACGCCTTCAAGCCGGTCGGCCAGGTGCTCGATATCGAAGACCTGCGCGCGATGCGCAGCCTCCTCCTCAGTGAGAAGGTCCATGAGCAATGTGGCGATCCCGCCGGCCTGCAGGACCCGTGCCACCTCTTGATTCCGTGGGCTCAGGCGGCTGCTGCCGCTTCCGTGCGCAAAGATGACGAGTAGTCGCGCTCCGGTAGGAATCTCCAGGTGGCCCGCCAGGGATGCGCCACCGACGAGGATGTGCACCTCTGCGCTGATGCCGTCGTTCAGGGACGCGAGGACCTCGGCATCGGGGACCTGCGCGAAGTCGTCGTAGTGGTAGCCGACTGCCATGAAGTCCGCCGGCGATGCGAGGCACACCACCTCGTCCGCGATTCCCTGAAGACGCCGAACGGCTTCCAAGGAACCGACGGGCACGGCAAGCACGACGTGGCGTGCGCCAGCTCGTCGCGCGGAGCGAATGGCCGCGTGCGCCGTGGAGCCGGTTGCCAGCCCGTCATCCACCACGATGACCAGGCGCCCGGTGAGGCCGAGGCGAGGGTGGGCGTGACGGTAGGTGGCGATGCGCCGATCTAGTTCAATCGCCTGAGCGCGTACGAGGCGGCGCACATCGGCATCGGAGATGCCCATTCGCTGGCAGAGGACGGTGTCGATGACCTGCACGTCGCCCTCGGCCAGCGCGCCTATCCCCAACTCGGGCTGAAAGGGCGCGCCCACCTTGCGCACGACGAGCACGTCCAGGGGTGCCTGGAGCGCGCGCGCCACCTCGGCGGCCACGGGCATGCCTCCGCGCGCGAGTCCGACGACCACCGTCTCCGCGCCTGCGAAACGAGCCAGCTCTGCCGCTAACTCTCGGCCCGCGGAGGTGCGATCGGTGAAGTGGGAAGCGTGGGTCATGTGGGCGCTCCTCGCAATGGTGTGGGCTGCATGAATCGGCAGCACTCGTCCATGCTCAGGTGTCCGGTGGCCTCGCACAATGGATCCGGAAGCCGTGTGACCGGGCCCTGACCGATCAGCCGTCACTATCGAAGTTCGGCGCGTGCGCGCGTGGGAGTCATTCGCCCGAGGAGCTCCTCCACATCGACTCGCGCGATGCGCGTAGCGCAATCGCTGAAGCCGTAGGGGAGCACCAGCGTGCCCCGATAGATGAGGCCTCCGCACGAGTAGACGACATTGGGGACGTAGCCGCTGCGCTCATCCTCTTCGGGTTCGAGGAGTGGGCCTGGATACGTCGCGAGCACACGGGACGGGTCGTTCAGGTCCAGCAGGACTGCACTGATGACGTACCTGCGCATGGGGCCGGCGCCATGGGTCAGGACCAGCCAGCCGGATGACGTTTCCATCGGTGGGCCGCAATTCCCGACGTGAATCAGCTCCCAGGGCTCCGTGGCAACGTGGTACGTGACGTAGTCGTCCCAGTGATAGCCGTCAGTCGAGTAGGCAATCGAGTTGGACTCACGGTCCCAGCGCGAGAGTGCGAGGTAGGCCCCCTCGATGAGTCGCGGGAAGAAGGCGACTCCCTTGTTGCGCACGGCGATCCCTGAGAGAGGCATCGAGGTGAACATGCGAAAGTCCTCGGTCTCGAGAATGCGCGAGACCACTTTGGTGCCATCGAACCCCGTGTACGAGGCGCGATAGAGGACCTGGCCTCGCTCGTCCACGAATCGAGTGATGCGAGCGTCCTCGATTCCCCGTCGCTCGTCGGTGGAGGTCGGCCACAGCACGCGCTCGCTCAGATCGGTGGAGGGATCGAAGTCCACTTCGTAGCTGCTCGTGCTGAGTGCCTGGAGCATCTCCGTAATGACGGTGTGGTCTTCGATGGGCGTGGGATGCGGGAGGGCGTTGAGACGCGAGATGAGTTCCTCAGGAGTGAACGTGTCCGGCAGCATGCCGAGCACGAATTGCAGGTCGGCGGAGTCGATCCCGGCGTCCGTTGCCGCCTGGTGAAGGATGCGACTGCGCAAGGCTGTGAAGCGCGTCGCTCGAGTCGAGGCAAAGCGTGAGGGTGGGTCAATGACGACCTCGCCGTCCGGTCTCAGAGTGCCGGTTCGGAAGATGAGTGAGGAGATGTGTCCCTCTCCCACTGCTCGGACACTCATGATGACCCTGAGTTCCCCGCTCGCCGTGCCCGACTGGTCGGGGTGGATCGTGAGCGACGGATTGAAGTAGGCGGTTGACTCGAAGGCGTACTCCTGGGTGAGGTAAGCACCGATCAGGGTGCGCCGCTCGAGCGATGCGCCCTCTGTCCTCTCGGTGAGCGGTGCCACCGCGGCGTAGTGCTCGAGCAGGTGACGCTCGAGGTCGGCATGCCGGGAGCTGAACTTCGCAAGCGTCTCCTCGAGCGTGACCTTCACCTGCTCCTCTGTCAGGGCCATGGCGCGGTCGACGAGCTCGCGGGCCCGCGATGTCCCTCGGATGAGTTCCTCCTCCCCGGGAATGAAGAGACGACAGAGGACTCGATGGGGGTCGCCCCTGAGGATGACGTCCGTGCGCTGGACGATGCTCACCGCGTCACCTGGAGGGCGTCGTGATACGCGCCCACCTGGCCCACGGCTGCGAGGTACGCCAAGGTGGACTCGGCTCCGCAGTTGGGATTGGGTCCCGCGGGGGTCAGTCCGTCGAAGCCAGCGCCCGTACGGGGATCGTGCATCCACACGCCCAGGTCGTTGACCCCGTAGAACCACAGGGTCCCGAGCCGGGCCCACTCGAGCCATTGGCTGTCCGAGGTCGCGTCGAATGCCATCATCCAGGCATCGATCAGGTGCGAGACCTCGAGGGGCTGTTGATCGAAGGAGGGCACCGGATCGCCGGGACTCCAGCCGATATTGCCGATGGGCGACAGGTGTCCCTCGGGGGTCTGCAGCTGGGTGAGCCACTCAAGCATGTCGAGTCCCTGCTCCAGGGTGTCCAACTCGTTGAGATGGAAGCCTGCGGCGATGACCGCGTGCGGGATCACCGCGTTGGCGTAGGTAAGCCGGGACTCGGGCCACGGAATCCGACTGTCCCGACGGCGCAGTAACAGGTTGCGGGCATCGGCCAGGAGATCGAGTGCCGATGTACTGGTCGGGAATCGCCGTAAGTACTCGGCGGCGCCCAGTGCCGCGTGGGCCATCGCGCGAAGGAAGGGGCTGCGGGTGCCGCTCGAGAGCCGGAAGGCTCCGACGGAGCGCTCGATCTGGTCGAGGTCGCTACTGCGGCCGACCACGGTGCCCCATGCCCAAAGTGCCCGTCCCCAGTGGTCGCCGATATCAGGCTCGCTTGTCCAGACCCCATCGACGCTCAGCCTGTTGATGATCGCTCCGTCGACCTGCTGCGCAGCGGAGAGGAAGTCCAGACAGGTGTCGGCGACGCGGGCGACGTCCGGTGGCGGTGATGGATCCCGGGCGATGACGATGAGGGCCCGGGCGACGTCATCGACGCAGTAACCGTGATGAGGGAGGGGAGTCTGTCCCGAGCAGTGCTCGAAGACCCCCTGCGGTGTGGCAAGTGTGAGCAGGTGGTCGTAGTTCATGCCGAGGCTGCCATCGGAGCGTCTTGATCATTCATGACACCGCGGTGGCGCCAGAGGCGCTCCGCGAGAGCCAGGTAGATCTGCCCGACGCGACGCCAGTCGAGGTCGGCCGCAAGGGCGCGACTCCGCTCGCGCATGCGTTCACTCGCGTCTCCGTCGCGGAAGATGTGCTCGACGGCGTCGGCTATGGCGATGGGATCACGGTGATCGACGAGCACCCCCGCACCCGTGCCGAGCAGTTCGGCAGCATGCGGGAATCGAGTGGCCACGACGGGTCCACCGGCAGCGATTGCCTCTACCAGCACTCCCGAGGTGATCTGCTCACGTGAGTCGTAGGGGAGGAGGAAGAGCGACGATTCGCTGATGAGCTGCCTGAGTCCGTCGTCGCTGAGGTACTCGTCGGCAAGGCGCACAGATCCGGCGACCCCCAACCTGCGCGCGAGGTCGAGCAGTGACTGGCGGTACGACTCGCCATCGGAGCGACGGACATTGGGATGGGTCGCACCCGCGATGACGTATTCCCCAGCAATGCCCCGGTCGCGCAGGAGCGCCATCGCCCTGATGCCCCATTCGACTCCCTTGCCCTGCCCCAGCAACCCCCAGGTGAGCAGGCGAGGAGTTGACCCATCGCGCTCCGTGCGTCGCAGGTGCCAGAGCGCGGTAGCCCCGTGCGGAATCATCGCGAGGGTGTCGGGTCGCACGGAGAAGTCTCGAATCAGCCTCCTGTAGGCGGAGTGAGAGAGCACGACGACAGCGTCGGACAAGTCGAGGATGCCCTGCAGGGCGCGCCGCTGGCCTCCCGTGGCTACTGAGGGCACGGTGTGCAGGACCGTGACGACCGGAGTCGCCAGCGCGCCGATGAGATCCACGATTCCTGCCCCGTCAGGACCGTCCCAGATGCCGAACTCATGCTGGAGGACGACCACATCGAAGGAGTCCAGGAGGTACGCCGTTACGGGCAGATCCTGGAAACCGCGGTGGCGATGGAGGATCGCATCGTGGGGCGGGGTCTCAGGGCCGGCGGGCAGGTCCACCATGTCCACGGACGCTCCTGCATGCGTGAGGGCACGCGTGAGCGACTCCGCGAACGTGGCAATTCCGCATTGGGTCGGCGGGAAGGTGCTGACCATCGCGATCCTGGGAAGCACGAGCACTCCTCTCGGGTTCAGTCGCTGGCCGCGGACGCGGGCAGCGCAGTGATGACGACGTTGGACAGGTAGCTGCGGGCAGACTCGTCGAAGGCGCCGCCGCAGGTGATGAGCACGAGGCGGTACGGGCCTCGATGCGTGAAGATGCGTGGCGCTTCCTGGGGCAGCGCTTCCTTGTCGATGAGTTCGACGGACTCGACGACGAACTCGTGCTCGACACCGGAACGATCGGTCACGATGACGGGTGCGCCCTGAGGCAACTCCTCGATGGCATAAAGGGCTCCGGTGCCCTGCGTGGCCGAGTCCCGGTGACCCACAATGACTGTGGAGCCATAGCGCGCGTCGAGTCGTCGACTTCCGTCGAACCACCCGGTGACGAGAACGTCCTCGGGTACGACGATGCTTGCGGAGCTGTCCATCCAGGTGCGGACGACTTCCGTTTCGATACCCAGCTCAGGAATCGACAGGCTTGCCGGCTGACGATCGCTCGCGGGGGTCCTCTCAGATTCCTGCATGGGCGTCGGTGGGGTGGATCCCGCTGTAGACGCCTCTTGTGCTTGAGCGAGAACCAGCGGAGACATGTCGTCGTAGTGGGCGACAGCCGATGGCGGCAGATGGCCTACCGGAGGCAGCGGACCCCAGGAAAGAAGGATCACGGTGCCTCCGGCCAGCGCCGCTGCGATGCCGACCGACGCGTATCGCGCCCGAGAGCTTGCCGTCATCGGCTGTCACGTCCGGGAGCCAGTTGGCGCAGAGAGGCAATAAGCAGTGCCATGAAAGCGGCAGCGACGAGCCACAGCCACGCGGGCTTCGAGGAGGGGAGATCCCCGGGACCGCCACCGGCGGGGACCGCGTTGGGGAGCCCACCGGAGGGATTGGGATTGTCGGTGACTGCCGGCGCGGGCGGTGTGGGAGTTACGTCCATGGATGGCGAGGTAATGGCCGTCGGACTGGGTGAGGCCGAGTCGGTGGGTGCCGGCGATGTCGTGATCGGCGCCGGTGAGGTGGTGATCGGCGCGGGTGAGGTGGTGATGGGTGCCGGTGACGTCGTGATCGGCGCGGGTGAGGTGGTGATCGGCGCCGGTGACGTCGTGATGGGAGTGGGCGTCGGGCTGCCGGTCGTCTCGGTAGGTGTGGGTGTGGGGCTGCCGGTGGTCTCGGTAGGTGTGGGTGTGGGGCTGCCGGTGGTCTCGGTAGGTGTGGGTGTGGGGCTGCCGGTGGT
>CAYYZU010000036.1:9221-12621 GCA_964476205.1 uncultured Actinomyces sp.
TGGGTGTGGGGCTGCCGGTGGTCTCGGTAGGTGTGGGTGTGGGGCTGCCGGTGGTTTCGGTGGGAGTGGGTGTCGGGCTGCCGGTGGTTTCGGTGGGAGTGGGCGTCGGAGACGGCTTTGGGGGCTTGCAGCCGGCGTTCCAGATGGCCTGACCCGCACCTGTCCAGTTGTAGCCTGAGAAGGACACCCCGGATGTCGCATCCGTGAACGGCGGGATGATGTCACCCCAGCCTGATGTCACTCCATCCTCGTAGACGGGGCCCGTATGGTCGCCGTGGCCGTTGAGGTACTTGTTGCCCACCTCGTCGATGCTGGACGTGCTGATGGTGTTGACCGTGTACGGATTACTGCTTGAGGAGGTCGCGTGGCAGATCGTCACCTTGTCCGATGGAGTAGCACTCGCTCCGGGGAGAACCATGAATGCGGTGATGCCGAGAGTGCCAGCCAGTCCAATAGCTCCCGCTATTCCCCAGTGCATGCGGCGTGAAGGCTGCGCACCATTCGGCATGATGTTGTCGGTACCCGTAACTGACATGAGGCTCCCTCGTCGTAGGTGACGACCTCACGCTTGCTGTGATGGTGGGCAATAGGGGTCATGACTGTGGTCAATGGGGAGTCATGCATGGTGAGCATTTGTTTGCGCGTGACCAATGCGAAGACCAGTGGGTGGCGACAGTGCACCTAGAGTCAAGAGATGAAGCGACGAGTGAAGACTGCCCTCCTGGCTAGTGCCCTGGTCATGATGAGTCAGGCACTTGTCTCTCCATCCAGTCAGGCTGTAGAGGACTACTCCAGCTTCTTCTCGCAGCGGGAGCTGATTGACGCTGGATGGGCGGCCTGTGGCGCATCTCTGACATGGAGCGTGGACACCCACGGACTCACGTCGCGTCAAGCGCGACGCGAAGTCAAGCGCCTCACGAGGGCCTGGGGGCAATGGTCCGTCGCTTCCGGGCTTTCCGTTCAATATGCCGGTCGAGAGCGCCTCGACTTCGATCCCGTGACCAATGGACTGCGAAAGGCCGATGGGACAGCTGCGCCCGACCGCCACGTCTATGTCGCGTTCAAGAGCCCAGGTCAAGTGCCCTTGATGGCGAAGAACGTCGTGGGCCTCGCGATGCCATCCGTCGTCCTGTTGCCGACGAAGGAAATCGTCAACGGCATGGTAATTTTGCGTCGCGGGTATGTCTTAGAGCAGCGCAAAATCGATCCCAAGCGAGTGCTCCACCTATATATGCACGAGTTCGGGCACGTCGTTGGACTCGGCCATGCGAGCGGCCAGGCGAACGTGATGTACCCCAACTTGGACCACCTCGTCGCCCTGGGCTCAGGTGACCGCGCAGGGGCCAAGGCCTTCACGCAGCCATGCGAGCGCCCCTCGGGGAGTACGGCGGTGACAATCACGGGGTCGTGGGAATGAGCCCGTTCCTGCGCCCGAAGTCAATTGCTTCGGCGCGGCCCTTGACCTGCAGGTTGCGGTAGATCGCCATCGTTTCCTGGCGCACGGTCGATTCGCTGAAGGCCAAGACCCGAGCGATCTGGCCATTGGTCATCCCTTTGGCCATGAGGGAGAGCACGCGCAACTGACGCGCTGTGAGATCTCCGATCGGGGGAGCCTCGGAAGTGACCGGCGAGGAAGGGCTCGCTTCCCCCCACTTCACGACGGAGAGTGCGCGCGGGAGCGTGGCACTAGCCGGCACTGGCCCCATCAGGGAGGGATGCACCATCGAGGCGTCCACCGTAGTCACGGGACCGGAGTGCCCGTGACCGTTAGGGCTCGGCGAAGGAGCATGAGCCTCGCGAACTTGAGCAAGGTCGAGGGCGAGGGCGATCGGGCCTGCTACGGCCTTGAGGTCACTAGACACGGCATGCGCATCGGGGACCTCTGAGAAGCGGACATGCAGGACGCCGATGAGGCCATGGGCAGTGGAGAGCGGCCACAGCACCTGGGGTCCGTCCTGGAGATCGGAGATGTTGAGGTGCTGCTCCGGGCGCATGCCGACGAGCGGGAAAGTTGCGAGCGGGCGGCCGCTGCGCAGCTCGGCCCCGACATGAGGGTCGTCGAGAATCGAGTATTCATGAAGGGCATCGAGACCGGTGCCCTTGCCGAAGGACCCCACCAGTCGAAAGAGGCTGTCGCCTCCCACAACGTAGATCGACATCTGCCATGGATGCAGGGGTGCAAGCGCGTTGAGGACGCAGAATTGACAGACCTCATCCATGCTCACCCGACCGAGCAAGAAGCTGGTCACGTCCAGGGTCAGGCAGACGTCATGCCGCGGGGTCGCGACCGATCTCTGGAGAGAGTGCGCGGTCGTCGTGTCTGTCGTGATCTGGTCCATGGAAGTCCTCCAGTGCGGGCGGTTCGAGAGTGCACGCGTCAGTGCCGCTATGCCGGATAACACATGCTGTCCTGCTTCAGTCATTGCGTGAAGACCTCCAGCGGGCAATGACCATCCATGACCATCCAGGTTCGTACATGACCATCTCAAGTTGGCATGTGACCGTCCGTGCACTTCCGCGGGCCCTTCTTGTGCGCGACATTGCCGTACACGCGCGACGCACCTGCGGCTGCGTGGTGAAGGGAGACAGATGAGCGTCATCGAGGCATCACGCAGCACGTGGAGTGAGGCAGGCGCTGTCCGGGGGGTCATCGTTGATCTGCGATTGCTGCGGAGTTGGGAATCGCCTGCAGGCTGTGCCGTAGCGGCGCGTGAGCTGGACAGGGTTCGACAGTCACTAGCGGCAGAGGGCCTGGCCTCTCGATCGGCCGAGCGGATCGCCTCGGCCCTCGCGCGGTATGCCTTCCTCACCGATGGCGGCTGCAACCCATCGAGGCGTGCACTATGGCGCATGCACGCGGTCGATGGGATTCCCGCGGATGTGCTTGCCCAGCTCGCGTGGGCACAGATCCGCATTCGGCTACGCGAGATTGCCGTGACCGGGGCATCGTCGACTCGCTACTTTGCTCTCAGCGATCAGACTTGCCGGCTCCTGATGGCGGCGCGCAACGACAGGAGTGAGACAAGGGGGAGCGCACCCGTCTTTGTTCACGAGGGAGGGCAGGCCTGGCACCCGGAGTCCCTGGCTCAGGTGCTGGCCGCCATCTCGGTGCGGTGATGCTGGTGTCAAGGCAGGCTGCGGCGCTGATGCTCGCAGCAGCGGCAGCATCTCTCCTCCTCGCGGGATGCGCGGGCGGCGACACGATTTCACAGGACGCGCTGACCGAAGGCGGAGCGGTGCCGGCCCAGGATGTCGTCGCTCAGGAGCCGACCAGAGAGATCATTCGCAATGCCGATATGGCGCTGCGGGTTGATGACGTGCAAGTTGCGGTCGACCGAATCGATAGCATCACCGCCCAGTCGGGGGGACGCATCGCAAGCGAAGAAGTCGTCTCGACGGG
>CAYYZU010000037.1:0-12531 GCA_964476205.1 uncultured Actinomyces sp.
GGGCACCACGATTCGGTAGGTGCCCTTCGACTGCTCCTTGGTGATGGCGACGCCCGTGTCGATGCGCACGAGCGCTTTGCCTGACGGCTTTTCAACCGTGGGAGCAGCAGTCGCCGCTCCGGGTGCGACGAGCCCGAGCGCGAGCGCGCCGGCCGCGAGAGCGGCGAGACCGATCTTGATCTTCATGATTCCTCCGAAGTCGGGTGACCCATGAAGTAAAGGGGGCGTAGGACCTGGAGGCCACGCCAACGCGCGGAATCCCGTGCTAGCACGGTCGGGGACCGGGGACCAGCGTTCCCGTATGCCCGCATCAACGCCTCCGCATCGACCATGCCCTGGCAGGACACCCAGGACTTCGCTGATGTCGAGCACAGCTTCATCGGGCGAACCCCCGGCATCTATTGGCTGCGTGGCGTTGACCTGCCCGTGAGCATGGAGGTGGCGGCTGCCACATGGCAGTCTTACGTCGAGCATCGCGGAGAGCACCCGATCGCCGCGTTCATCTACACGCACTCGCACGTCGACCACTTCGGCGGAGTGGCCGGGATCGTGTCGGCCGACGATAGGGACCCTACGCGCTTATCCCCTGACCGACGCGCCTCACATAGGCAACCATGAGCAGAGCGGCTACGAGATAGACCCCCGCCGAGGCCAACCCCGCGACGCTGAAGGCCGTGCTTTGCGCCTCGAGCAGGGCGGGCCCACGGGCGATTAGCGCCTCGCGAGCGAAGGTGTCCGACAGTCCCGCCGCCAGCTCGTCAACGATGGCGCCCGCTCGGATTTCGCTCGCGATGAACTCGGCCTGGTCCGGAGCGATGCCGCCACCTGTGAGGAGTTCCGTCAGCCGCGCCTGGAACGCGTTGAAGCCGAGGGTGCCGATCAGGGCTCCGCCGACGACCCCGCCCAGGGTCCAGGTCGCCTTGCGCATGGACGACGCCGCCCCCGAAGCATCGGCGGGTGCCCGTGAAAGGAGTGAATTCGTGATGGGCCCGACGACGAAGGCGATCGGTCCCGCGCTTATGGCAAGTGCGAGAACGGGCACCCAGATGGGGGCCTCACCGGTGACGAAGAGCGTGCTCAGGCTCGCGAAGGCACTCACGAAGAGGGCTGCAGCCGCCGCTCGCGGGGCGCCCATGCGCGCAGTGACTGGGGCGGAGAGCAGGCCTCCCGCCACCGCGCATGCTTGGGGAACGATGAGGAGAAGCGCGATGACAACGAGTGACACTGTGTAGCGGTACTGCAGCAGGAGATTGGTGAAGAAGAAGAGGTTGGGCATGGATGTCACAGCGATGGCAATGAGCAGGATGACCATGCCGCGGCCGCGACACCATCGCAGATCGAAAGTGGGTGAAGCGGTCATCCGCAGCAACACGGTGAGGACGGCGAGGGACACCACGGCGAGGCCCAGGGCGGTAGCGGCGAGCGTGCGATTGGTGGTCAGGTTGGTGATGCCCAGCGCCAGTCCAGCAAGGACAAGTCCGGCGAGAAGAGGAGTAATGAGTTCGCCGGTGGCGCCTCGGGATTGGGTCGGGACGAACCTCAGAGTCGCCAGGAACGTTACGGCGCCCAGGATCACCCAGGGGATCACCCCCGCTCGCCATCCAGCCAGTTCAACGATCACGGCGGTTACGGGTGGGGCCAGCATGAAGACAGCCGGGGTGACGGCGGCGTAGACGCCGAAGACGCGGGCTCGCTGCCGAGGATCCGTCACGGACGAGTTGATCACCGACAGCGCGACGATGGCCATGGACACCCCACCGACACCATCGAGGATGCGGCCGACGATGACCCACGTGACATTGGGTGCAAGACCCACGATCAGGGCGCCGAGAGTAAACAGGGTGATGGACATCAGCAGGAGCCGTCGCGGACCCCAGCGATCAGCGAGTGCTCCGGCGACGAACACGAGCAGCAGAGAAGCTGCAGCCGGCATGAGTGGCAGGGCGTTGGCGCTGTCCGCCGAGAACAACAGGTCCGTCTGCATGGCCACAAGCACGAACTCAAAGCTCGAAAGGGTGACGTACGTGGCCACCATGGCAAGGAACGCAGTCGCGATCGTCCCTGTCCGCGTTGCAGTGGGGGCGCCGACCATGCGACGACCCTACGGCTCAACCCCGCCATCTCATCTGAATCGGACCACCCCTTCGCGGGACGTGGAGCCTGTGCGGACCCATAGCGGCGACGTCCTACGGGGGAGCGAGGCACAAAGACTGGAGGGCCCCTCAAAACTGGGGGGCCCGGGGGGGTGGGCTGCAGGTGAATCGGGCACTAGCGTCGATGAAGAGGAAGCGCACGGTGTTTGCCGCGCACCGCATCTACCGAGGAGAACCATGGGATTGAGGAGCAAGGTCGTCGGCGTTGCCGCTACCGTCGCGTTGGTCGCTGGAGGGGTTATCGCAGGGGCCGGTCCAGCGCAGGCGGCCAAGGCCACCGGCTCCATCACGATGACCCTGAAGCCGGGGCTGACCTACCTCATTACCGACGATCACTGGGTCGGCGTCAAGCCGGCGCGCACGGGCATCGAACCCAACGGAAGCCCCTTCCCCGGCCCCACCGTCGCATTCCCCATCTCCTACGAGGACGGAGCCTTCAAGATCCGTGGCACGGGCGAGTTGGCCCTCGGAGACGGCAGCATCCGCGCTCAGAAGCCGCTGGTGAGCGCCACCCCGGAGCAACTCGCGAAGGGAAAGGCCCGGGTCTCCTTTCTCGTGGGCAATGGCAACACACTCATGGTGCCGTTCCATGTGAAGAAGTTCATCAAGGTGGGCACCGACACCGAGGGGTTCGTGCTGTGGTCGGGCATCCTGCACGCAACCAAGAACAAGAAGACGCTGAGGGACTTCAACGGATTCTCTGGGCTGACCGGCGATCAGGCTCTTAAGCCGGGTCAGACTCTCGGGGCTCTGCGCATCACGGTGAAGGCCTCCTGACTCCCACACCGAGGATGAGTTGCCTCTTGCGCTGTTACCTAGGGATTCTCTACTCGCTGTAGAACGCGTCGGACGCGAGCTTCCACTCGCCGTCGACGCGCACGAAGGTCACCAGTGACGGACTCGGCGCTGACGTCACCGAACGTCCGCCCTCGAGAATCTCGGCCTCCAGCGTGAACGTCGCTACGAGGATGTCACCGTCCTGCTTGGCCTGGACGTCGCTGATCGTGTAGTCCACGAGCTCGTAGTCACTGCCCTCGGCGAGCGCGTCGATGTAGCCCTGGCGGTCGTATCCCGTGCCGTCGGTGCGGCGCAGCACATAGGCGTCGGACAGCAGGTCGCCCAGCGCCTGCTGGTCGCGCTCGAACACCGCGACGGCGTACCGATCGATGAGTTCCGTCGCCAGCGCCTGCGGATCCTGATTCGCACTACTCTGCGCGGTGTCCGCGGATCCGCCGCAGGCCGCGAGGATCAGAGTCATCAGGCCAGCCAGGACGACTGCCACGGACGTGGTCCGAATCCTCATGCCGTCAGACTACGACGAGTGCCGTCCCACCCAGCACCACCAGGAGGGCGAGGATCTCGCGTCGTTCCAGCTTCTCTTTCAGGAAGGCCAGGGCCAGCAGTGCCGTGACGAGGGGACTGAGCGAGGCCAGCACCGACACCACGCCGATATCGCCCTCGTCAGCGGCGTTGTAGAACGCGATATTGCCCAGGGCAAGTGCGAGACCTGCCGCCGCCAGCACTGCGATCGCCCGCGGCGAGATGCCTTCGAGTGCGCGGGAGTTCCTCGCCCCGATGAGCACGACGACGAGGGTGAAGGCCACCTGCGGCACCTGAGACAGGGTGAGGGTGCCGGGCACGCTCACGCGCGTGCCGTTGTCGAGGACCAGGATCGCCAGGCCCCAAAACAGTGCTGCCCCCAGTGCCAGGAAGATCGGAGCGCGCGATGAGTCCGCCTCGGACTTCTCCCGCATCGACCCGGAATAGAAGGTCGCGACGCCCGCCAAGATGACGAGTACCCCCAGGCCCATCACCCACGTGACCTGCTCACCAACGATGAACGAGTACACGAGCGGCACCAAGACGTACGCCGCGGCGATACCAGTGACGACGCCGACCTTGCCTCGCTCGTAGCCCTTCAGCAGGAGCAGCGTGCCGGTGAGATTGCAGGCACCGCCAAGGAGACCGGCCACGAAGTCTCTCTTGTCGAATGTGAGGGTCCCCGCCAATGAGCCGAGGACGACGTAAGCGACCGCCGCCGATGAAGCGCTGAAGAGTACGACGGCGTACGAGGAGATGCGCCCGCGATAGAAGCTGAGTCCGAACTTCCACATGCCGAGGAGGACCCCACTCGACAGGGCGAGTGCGATGTAGCCCACGGCTGCCTCCCTGGAGACGGAGTCCTCGCGGGCTCGGGCGAAGGCTACTCACCGGGACACATCCGCGCCCGGAGCGTGGCATCCTGGCGCCTACGCAGAGTGGGCGTGCTGTGCGACTAGCGGTCGCGCCCGAAAAGTGCCGTAGTAGCACGGACGCGGCGAGCCCCTCGCTATCGGTAGCGTCCAGACTCCCGTCCTCACTCACGCAGGGAGCTTCCATGAACCGCACGGTCGCCACCGCCCTCGCCGGCATATCCGCGCTCGCACTTTCCCTTCTCGCGGCGCCGGCATCTGCCGACGAAAGCTCTCCCGTGCGCCATCTCACCGGCGAGTGGGTGGGTGAGGGGCTCGCGGTCTACGGCAACGACGGCACATTCATGGCGGAGCAGGGTCGCATTGTCCTCAAGAAGGCACAGGCCAATACGGTGGTTGCCAACTACCAATGGCGCAAATGCGAGCCTCGGCCCAAGAAGTGCAAGCGCAATGACACCTCTGGTGGAGGCTGGTCGTCGAAGGACCGCGCTCTCTTCGTCATCAATGGCACCACCATCAGCGGTGTCGAGGACGAGGCGCTGTGGGATGGCGAAATCCTCTCCGACGGCTCCATCCGCATCACCTTCCGCGAGATGCAGAATGCCAACCCGGCCATTACGCCGATGATCGGCACCTACCGGATGTTCAAGATCTCCTGATCACAGGAGCACTTCACGCGTCTACGGCGCGCGCGGGAGTAGCACGAGCCCCTGTCTTCATGCAGGGCAGCCGCGCGGTGAGGGTCGTCGGGTCCCGTCCGAGCGACCAGTCGTAGGTGCACCGGGTGAGCAGGGTGGTGCCGAGTCCCACACCTTCGCTCTCGGGCACGCTCCCGTTATCCGTCACTCGGAGGCGGACAAGGTCCTCTCCCCCTCCATCCAGATCGACATCCACATCAACCCGCGTCGCCTTGCCGTGACGCACGGCATTGGACACGGCCTCGGACGCCAGGTCAGCGAGCACCTGAGTGCACAGCGGATCGCGGTCAATATCCGCTGCTGCTGCTGGATTCACCGCCCATGACACAGCGGCGAGGCCTTCCCAGGTAACGGCGACGTCGGTGAGTACGTCGGCCAGGGGACGCGGCTGAGCCGGGGAGAGCGCTGTGGCCAACGCCTCCCGGAGATCACGCTCCAGATCCTCGAGTCCGACGGTGCTCACGGCGTCCGCGTCCAATTCCCTCCGTAACTTCAGCAAGCGGGCGTGCAGCATGCTCTGCACCGGTCCGTGCAGCGCTCGGGAGAGACGACCGGTCTGCTCCCACTGCTGTGTGTTGATGCGTGCAAGGTTCCACTTCAGCTGACGTGTGATGGATTCGAGTTCCGCCGTGATGTTGCGCATGCGTGCACCCATCATCGAGACGGTGGCGATGATGAGTCCAAAGACGGGCACGACGAAGAGAGTGAGCGAGGGGATCGCACCGGCGCTCGGATCACCTCGCTCACCGATAATCGCCGCCCGACTGGTGAGCACGGCCGCAACCATCAGGATGACGAGCACGGCGAGCCACACGAGGCTGGCCCGGCGCGGTGGTCGCCGCACGAGCCACAGGCGACCAAGCGAGAGCACGCCGATGAGCACCAATGTGCCCGCGATCACGGTCGACACACCATTAGCGGGGACATAGACCAGAGCGGCAGCCGGCAGTGCAATGATCACGAGCGCGGCGGGGAGGACCAGGGGTCGGATCGCAGCTGAGGGCACCGGGTCACGCCACACATCGATCCAGCGCACGCGCGGTGCCGTATCGGGAATGTCGGCATCCCACGGGGGAATCTCGCGAGCGAGAGAGTGGCTCAGCGGTCGGACCACGTCGCCGGCCAAGCTCTCCAAGGATGTCACCGCTGACGGTGTGGTCTCCAGCGCGAGCGTGCGCAACTCTGCATCGAGACGCTTCTGGACCTGCTCCAGCGCATCGGTCTGACGCTCTTCGATCCCGCTCACGGAGGTTTCGAGTAGGGCTACCAGCCGCTTCTGCTCCGCCAGAAGAAGGCCGGCCGTGTCGCGATAGGCGCTGACCGTCGCCACTCCGGCTGCACCCACGAGAAAGGCAAAGGAGATGGTGAAGAAACTCGGCACCATGCGCGAGACGTAGCCATCCATGGTCGGCTCAGCGAATCCCATCTCGACGAACGCCACCTGGACGACGAAACCGCGTACGAGGCCAGCCGTACCCACCGCGAGGAGCGCGATCGCGATGCGAGCAATCCCGTCGAGTTTCCGCAGACCCAGCCACCACACGAGGAGGACCACTCCACACGCTGCGATGCCCGCGACGCAGGCGATGAGCGCTCGCGCCGCAAGGCTTCCCGTGGCAGTGGACCCACTGCCGAGGAGGCTGAGCACGGCGCTCCACACCACCACGAGGGTCAGCACAGGCCAGCTCACCAGCGCCGGCCCTGTGGCGCGGAGCAGGAAGGTCACGTACAGAAGATAGGTCTGAGATCAGTCGCGCGGAGGCAGACCGGCGTACTCGACGAAGATGCGCATCGCCTCGGAGCGCCGACTGATGCCGTCGTCCTTGGGTATCTCCAGGGCGTCGTAGATGCTGCCGAGGACCTTCTCGACCGCGCTCGTCGTCGTGCCGCGCATCTCAGCGATGCGGGGAGTCGTGTAGCCCTGGGTGACGAGGCGCAGCACGGCAAACTGCGTCTGGGTGAGAGCCGCCAACGGACTGGCTTGATCCAGCTGTCCCTTCATGCGCTGCACCTGGTCGGCGAGGGCACTCTCGACGGCTTGCACAAGCAGATCAGCATCGGTGACGGCCTCCTTGCGGATGAATCCGCATGTCGGCGGGAGATCGGACTCGGTGTATCCGGCCGCCCGCAGGTCGGGGAGCTTGGTGAGGAGCAACAGAGCCACCCCGGAATCCTGGTGATGAAGGATGTGCGCGAGGTCAACCCCGTTGGGACCCGAGCCGAGGTTGAGGTCGATGAGCGCCGCATCGGGATCGAAGTCGGCGACCGCGCGCCTCGCCTCGGCTGCACTCGAGGCAGCATGCACCTCGAAGCCAGCGCCCTTGAGTGCCGCGCAGAGGAGGCCCGAGGTGAATCCCTCATCCTCGACCACGAGGATCCTCCGCGCCTGCATGACGCCTAGGGTGGCGTAGTCCCCAGGCGAAGGGGCAGAGATCTCCGGTATCCCGCAGTCAGGCCAGCGGACATGCCCCCGCGGCGGCCGAGTCAGGCGAACTGCGCGGAGACCAGGTCGACCAGCAACTTCTTGTCGACCTTCCAGTCCGCAGGGACCCGGATCGTCTTCTTGTTGACGTGGTAGCCCTCGAGACGCGGGCGGAACTCGTCGATGATGTCCGCATTGAAGGGTGCAATGAGGATGTGCTCCTTCTGCGCTCCAGCACCGAAGAGGTAGCGGCCATCCTGCTTGAGCATGGGCTGGTTCCACGCGATCACGACTTCTGCCTTCTTAAACTTCGAAGTGAGCGCGCTGAAGATCGCACGGATCGTCTTGGCCTTGGTGTCGTCGAGGGTCTTGAGGTACTCGTCAAGCGTCTCGTATCGACGTGAAGACGTGTTGCCCTTGCAGTAGAGAACGAGCGCATTGGCATGGGCGCGGCTGAATCCGTGGGCCTCCTGCAGCCACGCCATCTGCTCGGCGTACTTCTCGTCCTTGCGCTGGTCCATCTGGTCGAACCAGTAGGACATGGGCTGGCCGTACCGCTTCTCGATCGCGGGGAAGTAGGAGGCGCGATCAGGATTCGAGGCCACGCGAGGAGGCTAACTCGCTGCGGAATAGGCGATCAACTGGATGGTGCGGTCATCAGGATCCGTGATTGTCACCACGGCTCCCCCCGGGATGTCATGCGGCTCCGAGCATGCGATACCCGCCGCGGTCAGCCGCGCCGTTTCATCCTCGAGCGAATCCACCTGGAGCAGGACGACCTGCGAGCCTCCGGTCGACGTCATACCCGGTCGCCATGGCGTGTGCAGGGCAATCCAACTGCCGTCGGCCAGCGCGAAGCGCGCCCAGCCCGCGCCGCCCTCGGCCGCGACTCCGAGCAGGTGGGCGTAGAAGCGCTGGCACTCCTCCAGCTGCTCGGTGATGAGCAACGTCCCGTCGTATCTCATGGCCACGACACTAGCGAGAGGTCACGCGCTTCCCTAGAGTCCCGCCATGCCTGAGTCACGCCTGTGGATCGCCGGTGCCTACGTCGACCCGCGCGGGGACTCGACACCCGTCATCTCCCCCGTCACCGGCGAGAGGCTCGCTGACCTGCCCCGCGCGAGCACCGAGCAGGTCGATGTCGCGGTCGCGGCTGCGCAGCGGGCCTGGGACGACTATCGACACTGGTCCGTCTACGAGCGCGCGGACCTCTGCCACCGCGTCGCCACACTCATCGAGGAGCACCACGAGGACCTCGCTCGCCTCACGACGATTGAGCAGGGCAAGCCCTACAAGGCCGAGGCGCTCGCGGACGTGGAGGATGCCGCTTCCCTCTTCTCTATTTCCGCGGAGGACGCCAAGCGGCTCTATGGCGAGACGATCCCCAGTTCAGCGCGCAACAAGCGAATGTTCACCTACCGCGCGCCCGTCGGTGTGTGGGCTGCCATCACGCCGTGGAACTTCCCGCTCATGATCATGTGCGAGTTCCTCGGACCGGCGCTCGCGACGGGCAACGCCATCGTGTGCAAGCCCCCAGACACGACGCCCCTTGCCTGCCTCGCGCTCGGCGCCCTACTCGAGGAGGCCGGCGTCCCCGAAGGCCTCGTGTCGATCATCCCCGGCGACGGCGCCGTGGGCGAGCACCTCATCACCCACCCGGGAATCGACGCGATCGGATTCGTCGGATCATCGGCGACCGCGGAGCGGATCGTGCGCACGGCTGGCCTGAAGCGCACGCTGATGGAAGCGTCCGGCAACGGCCCCGTCATCGTGTGTGCCGACGCCGATATCTCCGCCGCGGCAGAGGCCGCGGTCTTCGGTGCCTACTGGAACGCCGGACAGGTGTGCTGCGCGACCGAGCGCGTGCTCGTCGATCAGCGCATCGCACCCGACTTCGCCGACGCGGTCATCGAGGCTTCCGCGGCTGCGGTGCTCGGCGATCCCTTCGACGACGCCACAACGATGGGGCCACTCGCCAACGCGCCGACCGCAGCGAAGATGGACGAGCACATCGCGGACGCGGTGCAGCGCGGGGCCCGCGTGCGCCTCGGAGGTGGACGCGCGAGCGGTTACCCCACCGACCTCTACTACGAGTTCACCGTTGTCGACGGAGTCGACCACTCCATGCGCATCGCACGCGAGGAGAGTTTTGGCCCGGTAGTCCCGATCGTGGCCTGCGACGGAGATGAGGGGATGCTCACGGCAGCGAACGCCGACCCGCTCGGCCTCCAGGCGGCAGTCTTCACTCGGTCACTGTCCCGCGCCTTCGCCTTCTCCGAGGGCTTGCGCTGCGGGAGCGTCGTGGTCAACGACTCGACCGACTACTTCGAGAGCGCCCAACCCTTCGGCGGCGCGGCCGGGACCCGCACGGGATGGGGTCGCGTCGGCGGCCTGCAGCAGCTCCGCGACATGACCGACGTCCGCTGCACGATCATCAGCCTCGACGAGGAGTAGTGCAGATCACCTTTCTCGGCCTGACTGGACTTTGATCGGTCAATGACTTGTGCCTAGCCTTGATGTGTGAGAACACGATGGGTCACCGCGGCCGCAACAGCAGTGGCGCTCGTGCTCCTCACGGGACTCGCTCCCGCCCAGGCGGCTGCTCCCGCAACCCAGGCCGACTACTCGAGCTTCTTCACCGATGACGCCCTGAGAGGCTCCGGTTGGCGAGCATGTCCGACGCCTGTGACGTGGAGCGTGGACACCGGCCGTCTGAGCGCAGCCGCCGCCAAGCGAGAGGTCACGCGCTTACGCAAGGCACTGGCCCAGTGGTCGCAGTACTCCGGGGTGCCCCTGGAATTCGCCGGGCGCCAGCAACTCGTCTATGACAACTCCTCTTACCTGCTCCGGTCGGCAGACGACCAGGCGCCCGGCGCGCGCCATATTTACATCGGCTTCTACGGCGCCAAGGAGGTCTCGGGCCTCAGCGGCAACGTCGTGGGCCTGGCCCGGCCCACCTTCGTGCTCACATCCGAGCGCGAGGTGGTCGGCGGGATGGCCGTCTTCCGGCGCGGCTACGTGCTGCGGGAGCAGTCCGCCGAGCCGCGGCACCTCACACATCTCTATCTGCATGAGCTCGGCCATATCTTCGGCCTCGGTCATGCCAACTCACCTGCCAACGTGATGTACCCCACGCTCGGCACGCTGACCGATCTCGGTGCCGGTGACCGCGCAGGCGCACGCGCGCACACGCAAGAGTGCACGGTGCCCAGCGCGTGACCAACGACCCTGGTGATTGACCGGTCGACCGACCTAGCGTGAAGTGACACGACTAGGCGAGGGAGATCTCCATGGACAGGCTCATCGGCCGCACCGCCATCGTCACCGGAGCTGCAAGCGGAATCGGCAAGGCCACGGCACAGCGCCTCGCCTCTGAGGGTGCGAACGTTGTCGTCACGGACATCAATGACGCGGCTGGCGACTCTGTCGTCGCAGACCTCAAGAGTCAGGGGTACTCAGCGATGTTCATGCACCACGACGTGACCAAGGCCGACGACTGGCAACGCGTCATTGATGACACCGTGGCGGCGTACTCCGGCCTGGACATCCTGGTCAACAACGCCGGCATGGGCGACCTACTGGACATCGATGCCGCCACTCAGGCCGATTGGGATCGCACCATTGCGATCGATCAGACCAGCATCTTCCTGGGCATGAAACTCGCCTCGCCGCACCTCAAGGCGTCAGGCAAGGGCAGCGTCATCAACATCTCGTCGATCTTCGGGATCTCCGGTGGGTTCGGCACCTCCCCGGCGTACCACGCAGCCAAGGGTGCCGTGCGCACGCTCACGAAGAACGTCGCACTGCTGTGGGCGCAGCAGGGGGTGCGCGTCAACTCCATTCACCCGGGATTCATCGATACGCCGATCCTGAGCGAAACCAAGGGCACGCCCTTCGAGCAGGTCATGCTCGACATGACGCCCATGGGGCGACTCGGCAAGCCCGACGAGATCGCTGCCGCGGTGGCTTACCTTGCCGGTGATGATGCGTCGTTCGTCACGGGGTGCGAACTTGCCGTGGATGGTGGCTACCTAGCGCGCTAGAGGCGTCGGGCGCACGACCAGTCGTGAAGGGCTCTTCACCTCGATGTGTGACCTATAGTGAGCGCACCCCCACGCCTGGAGTCCACGTGCGCCGTCTCCTCATTGCCTCACTCGCTACCGCCCTGAGCCTGGGGGTACTCACCACAGGAGCATCGCCCGCACATGCTTCGAACGGCACGATCGAGGTGTCGGTGGCCTCCGGCTCGCTCACGGCGAAGGCCAGCGCCGGACTCACGGCCTTTGGCGACGCTGACTCGCTGCGGGTGTCCTCGCCTTCCTCAGGCACGGTGCGCGTGCAGATCTGGAACGACCTCGACGACCAGGCCGGTCCCGCACTCCTGTGGAGCAGCGACCCCAACTGCACCGCTGCCGGTGTCACCAATCCCGTGACGGTCATCACGTGCACGGCCACCAGGGCATCGGTGAACTTCTCAGCCGCCTCAGTCAAGACGTTCACCGAAGTGATGGACGCGACACCCTTGACCTTCATCGGTGGCTCGGGGCCTGACGAGGTGTACGCCGGGGCTGGCGCCGACAACCTCGCCGGTGGCGATGGTGACGACGACCTCTTCGGCGGGCGCAATGACGATGTCCTCGCGGGCGACGCCGGCAACGACAACATCGAGGGCGAGCAGGGCAACGACCAGATGAAGGCCGGCATCGGCGATGACAACCTGGTCTCCGCCGAGGAGGTCCCTGAGAAGGACAGCCTCGTGGAGTGCGGAAGCGCGTCGAGCCGCGACACCCTTGACATCGACCCACTGCTCGACGTCACGCGCAATTGCCAGGGCGTCGGCTCCGCTGTGGCTCCCACCAACGTCAAGGCCAGCGGCACCATCAACGGCAGCGACAACGCCATCATCAATGCCACGTGGACGCCGAGTTCCGGCGCGGCGGCCTACCAGATCGACTACTCCACGGACGGTGGCACCAACTGGTGGTCCGTGACGCGAGTGAAGTCGCCCGCTCTCACGGGGTGGAACGCCGGATCGATGCGCGGCAACGTCACCCTGCGCGTGAGCG
>CAYYZU010000038.1:0-5257 GCA_964476205.1 uncultured Actinomyces sp.
TCGCGGTGGCCGTGGACGCACGCCTCACGGTCGATCAGTTGGCGGGGACCTTCACCGTCTACCCGAGTCTGAGCGGTTCAGTCGCCGAGGCGGCGCGCCGCCTCCACCGATCCGCGGAGGACTAGGCGCGGTCTGGGGACGTCGTGGACTCCTAGAAGTCGCCCCCGCCGAAGTCCATGCCGCCACCAAAATCGCCACCGCCGCCAAAGCCGCCGCCTCCGAAGTCGCCGCCGCCAAAGCCACCTGAGCCATCGCCACCGAATCCGCTCGAGTCCATCGGAGCCGCTGCAGCCGCGGGCATGCTGAAGGCGCTCGCCATCATCGTGCCGATGAAGAGCGCGGGGAGGATGTTGCCGAAGGACGAGAAGTAGCCCTGGGCGTACGGCGCGTAGTCGTTGCCGGCGCGCCAGTAGGGCTGACGCCCCGCGGGTGTGTCGACCTCAAGGGCTGCAGGTGCGGAGCCTGACCGCAGGGTCGCCGCGCACGAAGGGCAAACGGGCACGGGCCGCGGCGCACCACCATCCGGGGCCCACTCCACATCGTCACTGCTCGGGCCATGGCGTGGATCCACGAAGCACGGCGCGCGGTGAGAGGGGAGAGCGCGACCGTCCCTGCGCGCCTCGACGCACGCAAGGGCATAGCGCCCCTCCTCCAGTTCGGATGTCGCGCGCGTGACATCCGTGTCCGTCGTGGCCCGCGCAGACACATCGCTCGCCGTCGCATAGGCGTCGAGAGCCCTCTGCAGGTCCGCGCGCCCGGCATCGTCGAGCCGGGGATCGGTGAGGTCGAAGGCGCCGAGCTGCTCGCCCAGTTGCGTCACGTCCTGGTCGAGTACGCCGCGCAGTGCTGCGATGCGTTGTGCCTGCGCCGCGCGGCTGCGGCGTCGCGCCCACAGCGTGACGACCACGATCACGGCACCGATCAGCGCCAAGAGGATGAGCACCGGCCACATCGAGCCGGACGAGCTGGTCGCTGATGACGATCCGCTGGGTGACGACCCGCCGTACTGCTCACCGACGCCGGTGACGAAGGCCTCGAGCACGGCGTAGGGGCCGTTCGCAGACTCCGACTGGAACGCCGAGTCGGCTATCGCCGTCACCGATCCCTCGGTGGCAGCGGCGCGAAAGGCATTTCCGGCGATGATGGCGTAGACGCCGCTGCGACCCACGGCATTGCGAAGATCGCGAAGCAAGGCATCAGGGCCTCCGGTCTCGGCGGCCGCCGATGCGGGCAGCACCGCGATGTAGACCGGGATGCCCGTCGCCTCGATCTGGGCACGCAGGTCCGTTGCCTGACCGGGAGTGAGGGCATTCTCCGCTGCCGGGTCGTTGTAGACGGGGTTGCTCCGCAGGGCTGAGGCGACGGAGTCGATCGACGTCCGGGCCTGGGCGAGGCCCGTGCCCATGACGCCCACGAGGCCGACAGCGATGAGGGTGAGCAGGAGGGCCGCGCGCTTCATCCTTCGACGGTACCCCGATCGGGGTTCAGTCGCTGATCTGGCAGAGCACCGTGCCGGTGGGGACGGTGGTGCCGACCGCGGCCTCGAGGCCCGTGACCGTGCCGGCCTTGTGGGCCGTCAGGGGCTGCTCCATCTTCATGGCCTCCAGGACGACGATGAGGTCACCGGCCTGCACGGCCTGCCCCTCCTCGACGGCCACCTTGACGATGGTGCCCTGCATGGGAGCGGCGACGGCGTCACCGGATGCGCCGCCCGCAGTGGCGCGCTCCCGCTTGCGGCTCGGCTTCGCGGAACCGTTGCTCGCGGGGCGTGCGGAGGCGCCCAGGCCGGCCGGCAAGGTGACGGCGAGACGCTTGCCGTCCACTTCGACGGTCACGGTCTCGCGCTCGGTGATGGCATCGGTGGAGTCCACGGTGCCGGCGTACGCCGGGATGGTGTTGTCGAACTCGGTCTCGATCCAGCGGGTGTGCACCTGGAACGGCGAGTCGTCGGCAGGCGCGAACGCCGGGTCGTCGACGACGGCGCGGTGGAAGGTGAGAGCGGTGGCGATTCCCTCCACCCGGAACTCCGCGAGTGCTCGACGCGAGCGCTCCAGCGCTTCCTCGCGATCGCGGCCCGTGACGATGAGCTTTGCGAGGAGCGAGTCGAAGTTGCCCCCGATGACATCGCCCTGACGGAAGCCCGCGTCGACGCGCACGCCGGGACCCGACGGCGCGACCCACTCGGTGAGCACTCCGGGCGCGGGAAGGAAGCCGCGACCGGGGTCCTCGCCGTTGATGCGGAACTCGATGCTGTGGCCGCGCAGCGCCGGGTCGTCGTAGTCGATAACGCCACCTTCAGCGATGCGGAATTGCTCACGGACGAGGTCGATGCCGGCCACTTCCTCGCTCACCGGGTGCTCGACCTGGAGGCGGGTGTTGACCTCGAGGAAGGAAATCGTCCCGTCCTCGCCGACGAGGAACTCGCACGTGCCGGCGTTGTAGTAGCCGGCCTCGCGCATGATCGCCTTAGACGCGCGGTAGAGCTCCTCCAGTTGCGCGTCGCTGAGGTAGGGCGCCGGCGCCTCCTCGACGAGCTTCTGGTGGCGGCGCTGCAGGGAGCAGTCGCGCGTGGAGACCACGACGACGTTGCCGTGCTGATCGGCGAGGACCTGGGTCTCGACGTGCCGCGGGCGGTCGAGGTAGCGCTCGACGAAGCACTCGCCGCGGCCGAAGGCAGCCACGGCCTCGCGGACCGCCGAGTCGTAGAGCTCGGGAATCTCCTCGATGGTGCGCGCGACCTTGAGGCCGCGACCGCCGCCTCCGAAGGCAGCCTTGATGGCGATGGGGAGACCATGCTCCTGTGCGAAGGCGACGACCTCATCAGCGTTCGTCACCGGATCAGGCGTGCCGGGCACCTGCGGCGCTCCCGCGCGAGCCGCGATGTGACGCGCGGAGACCTTGTCGCCCAGCGAGCGGATGGCATCCGGCGGAGGACCGATCCACGTGAGGCCGGCGTCGATGACGGCCTGGGCGAAGTCGGCGTTCTCCGAGAGGAATCCGTAGCCGGGGTGCACGGCATCGGCGCCGGAGCGACGGGCAACGTCGATGATCTTCGCGATGTCGAGGTAGGTCTCGGCTGCGGTCGTGCCGCCAAGGGCGAACGCCTCGTCGGCGACCTCGACGTGCAGGGCGTCGCGATCGGGGTCGGCGTAGACGGCGACGGAGGCGAGCCCGGCATCCCGGCATGCCCGGGCGACTCGGACGGCGATTTCGCCTCGGTTGGCGATGAGGACCTTCTGCACGCGCTGCAGTCTAGGGATGCCCGCTCTGGCAGGGTGAGCGCATGTCCGCTCCCCGGGCTGGCGCGCCTGCACCCTTCGTGCTCGCGTCGGCCTCGCCCTCGCGCCGGCGTCTCCTCGAGCAGGCCGGGATCGCCCCTCTCATCCTGGTGAGCGGGGTGGACGAAGAGGCCATCGAGGAGGCGATGAGGGATCGGCCGGTGCCGGACGTCGCACGTGCCCTCGCACGTTCGAAGGCGGAAGCCGTTGTCGCCGCGGCCGAGCTGCCGCCTGGTGCGCTCGTGCTCGGCTGCGACTCGATCTTCGAGGTGGACGGCGTACGCCTCGGCAAGCCGCCGACGCCCGAGGAGGCGCTGCGACGGTGGCAGCGCATGCGGGGTCGCTCGGGCACCCTCCACACCGGTCACTGGCTGATCGATGCCGCGACGGGCGAGTGCTGCGGCGAGACGGTGTCGACTGTCGTCGACATGGTCGATGCTCCCGATGAGGAGATCGCGGCGTACATCTCGACCGGGGAGCCACTCAAGGTCGCCGGCGGTTTCACACTCGATGACCTCGGCGCGCCCTATGTCGCGGGCGTGCGCGGAGATCCCGGCAATGTCATCGGAGTGTCACTGCCCGCGGTGCGCCGGCTCGCGGGGCAACTCGGGAAGTCATGGCCCCAGGTCATGGGGTGGCGGTAGGACGCGATCATGTCCTGCGTTCGCGGGACGTTGCATCGTCGAGGAGCGCGCAGTGCCTAGGGTGTGACGCATGCGTCGACACCTCGCGATCCTCCTTCCTGCGAGCCTGCTGGCCACATCACTCACGGCCGCCATCGCGGTGTCGTCGGTGCAGGCCGTCGGGGGCACCGGTGAGTACGGCGACTGGACGGTCGCGACGCCTCAGAGCGGCAACTTCTCCCTCGGCGCGTCCGGGAGCGGCTTCCTCGATCCCGCGGCGTCGTGGGCCTCGACGGCGACGAACGTCACCTTCCCGACGGGCGCGTCCACCTGGCTTGGCCCGACCACGCCGTTCGGCGCCTACTTCGGTTCCTCCCAGGGCAAGCGGTACATGAACCAGAACCTCGGTCCGGGCAGCGGGCCATCGGTCATCACCTACACGTTTGCGAGTGGCACTCCCCGTGGCTCGTGGGGCTTCACCCTGGGTGACATCGACGCGGACACCGTCACGATCGAAGCCGAGGACCCGCTCGGCAACTCCGTGCCGACCGGCGGGTGGTACGAGTCATCCTTCAACTACTGCAACGTGAGCCCGAAGCCCAGTGGATGCCCGACGGGCACGCATACGGATGTGCCGACCTGGAATCCCGCTACTCAAACCCTTACGGGGAACGGCAGCGACACGAGTGGTGCCGCGGCGTGGTTTGTCCCCACGGCCTCCATCAAGACACTGACCTTCACCTTCACGCGGATCACGGGGCTGCCCGTGTATCAGACCTGGTTCGCCGTCGACGAGGTTCCGACTCCGACTCCGACTCCCACGTCGAGCTCAGCTTCCCCTACGCCCACGTCAACTTCGGCGACACCGACGCCGACCGAGACGAGCGCCACGCCGACGCCCACGTCGAGCTCTGCAACTCCGACTCCTACGTCGAGTTCGCCGAGTCCGTCGCCGAGTTCGAGTTCGCCGAGCCCGTCACCGACTGAGTCGCCGACCGAGAGCCCCAGCCCGGAGCCCACTCCCAGCCCGGAGCCGACTCCGACACCCGAGCCGACTCCGACACCCACCCCCACTCCGACGCCCACGCCAGCTCCTGAGCCACAGAAGCCGACGGAGCCGGTCGTCTTGCCGCAGGCCATTGCCAACCCGGGGACGACGGTCATCGTCGACGGTCCCATCGAGACGAATGCCGGCGAGACGGTGACGGTGACCGTGACATGCAAGACGTACTCGCTCGGCCGCGCCTCGCTCGCGCCCCGCGGAGACTATGAACTGTGCACGGTGCGCAAGTACGCCAAGCGCGGCAAGGTCACCGTCACGACCTACGGCAACCCGGTCAAGGTCGTCGTCAACCT
>CAYYZU010000038.1:5357-12439 GCA_964476205.1 uncultured Actinomyces sp.
CCGGGCGCTTGCGGCGGCCTGACCTGGCGAGAGGGTCGCGCCCACAGGCTGCGCGGGCGCTTCGCGGGCTGCTCGATCTGCGCGCGCAGGCTGGCGACGGCCGCCACCACGGCGGCTACTTCCGCGGGCGTGGCGCCGCCGCGGATCACGATGGCGTCATCGCTCACAGCGGGATGTTTCCGTGCTTCTTCGGTGGACGGCTTGCGCGCTTGGTCCGCAGGGCTCGCAGCGCGCGGATGACCATGGGCCGCGTCTCGTGGGGCATGATCACACGGTCGACGTAGCCACGCTCGGCTGCGACGTAGGGGTTGGCCAGGGTCGACTCGTACTCCGCGATCAAGCGGGCGCGCTCGGCTTCGGGATCGGCAGCCTCGGCCAGTTCCTTGCGGTAGAGGATGTTGACCGCCCCCTGCGCGCCCATCACGGCGATCTGCGCGGTGGGCCACGCCAGGTTGATGTCAGCGCCGAGGTGCTTGGACCCCATGACGTCGTAGGCGCCTCCGTAGGCCTTGCGCGTGATCACGGTGACGAGCGGGACGGTCGCCTCGGAGTAGGCGTAGATGAGCTTCGCGCCGCGGCGGATGATGCCCTCCCACTCCTGGCCTGTGCCGGGCAGGAAACCGGGCACGTCCACGAACGTGAGGACGGGGATGTTGAAGGCGTCGCAGGTGCGCACGAAGCGGGCAGCCTTCTCGGAGGCGTCGATGTCGAGGGTCCCCGCGAACTGCATGGGCTGATTGGCGACCACCCCGACGGGGCGCCCCTCGACGCGGCCGAAGCCGCAAATGATGTTGGGTGCGAAGAGCGGCTGGACCTCAAGGAACTCGTCGTCGTCGAGGACGTGCTCGACGATGCGATGCATGTCATAGGGCTGGTTGGGCGAGTCGGGGATGAGTGTGTCGAGCTCGCGATCGTGCTCGTTGATGACGAGGTCGGCCTCCGAGTCGTAGATCGGAGGCTCGTCGAGGTTGTTGCTCGGCAGGTAGGACAGCAGCGCGCGCACGTAGTCGAAGGCGTCCGACTCGTCGGCGGCCATGTAGTGGGCCACGCCGGACTTGGTGTTGTGGGTGTGGGCTCCGCCGAGCTCCTCGAACGGGACATCCTCGCCGGTGACCGTCTTGATGACATCGGGCCCGGTGATGAACATATGCGAGGTCTTGTCGACCATGACAATGAAGTCGGTGATGGCGGGGGAGTAGACGGCCCCACCGGCGCACGGGCCCATGATGAGCGAGATCTGCGGGATGACGCCCGATGCCTGAACGTTGCGGTAGAAGATCTCGGCGTAGAGCCCGAGCGATGCCACACCCTCCTGGATGCGGGCGCCACCAGAGTCGTTGATCCCAATCACGGGACAGCCCGTCTTGAGTGCCAGGTCCATGACCTTGACGATCTTCTCGCCGAAGACCTCGCCGAGGGACCCGCCGAATACCGTGAAGTCCTGGGCGAAGACGCACACCGGGCGTCCGTCGATCGTCCCGTAGCCGGTGATCACGCCATCGCCGTAGGGCCGCTCGTTCTCCAGTCCGAAGTTGTGCGAGCGATGTCGTGCGAGTCCGTCGAGCTGCTGGAAGGAGCCCTCGTCCAGGAGCGCCTCGATGCGCTCCATGGCGGTGAGCTTGCCCTTGGCGTGCTGCTTGTCGACAGCGGCCTGACGGCGGCCGGCCGCCTCGGTGCGGCGCCGGAGCAGTTCATCGGCCTTGTCCGCGGAGGTCTGCGGGACACCGGGGGCGGAGGAAGTCGTCACGCGCGTACCTTAGCCGGGTGAGCGCAGATGCCGGGAGGCCCGAGCGGGCGCCCCTGAGCTCCCTCGCTGCCCTCGCGGCCACCGAGTGGTCTCCTTGGCCGCCGCCGGAGATCCTCGAGACGACACCGTCGACCATGACCGAGGTCGAACGCCGCGCCGCACAGGCGGCGCCGGAGGGCACGGTCGTCGTCGCGGAGGAGCAGACCGCCGGCCGCGGCCGCCGAGGCCGCACGTGGGAATCGTCGGCGCGCGCGGGCCTGTGGTGGAGCCTTCTGCTGCGTCCGCGGGTGCCGGCGGATCGACTCGGTTGGCTGCCGCTCATCGTCGGCGTCGGCGTTGCGCGCGGCTTGCGATCCGCGGTCGACGTGGAGGTCGCTCTGAAGTGGCCCAACGACGTAGTGGTGGATGGCAGAAAGCTCGCGGGCATTCTGGCGGAACGTCTCGCCGATGGCAGCGTCGTCGTGGGTGTCGGCATCAATGTCGACCAGGTCGAGACAGAGTTGCCCGAGGGTGGTGCGTCGCTGCGCACGGTGGGGCGATCCGCGGACCGCACTGCGGTGCTCGTCGACGTCCTTGCCGCGGTCGCCGGGACCTATCGGAAGTGGCTTGGTGGGGTTGACGTGATCCAGGAGTACGTCGATCTGTCGGCCACGCTGGGTCATGAAGTCCATGCTGACCTGGGCGATCGGGTGGTCATCGGTCATGCCGTGCGTCTGGGACCGTCAGGGGAACTCGTCGTCGTCGACGCGGGGGGCGTGGAGCATGAACTCTCCGCCGGTGACGTCACTCTCGTGCGCCGGCAGGCCTGACCGCTCCATCCCCCGACCAGGGGACATGACCGCATCCGCCTGCGCCCCCGTGAGTGCGCGTGCCACGATGCATGCATGGGATACCCGACGAAGCTTCTCGGCGAGGGTGAGGTCATCGAGTTCGAGATGCACCCGCACTGGCGCGGACTCATCCTGCCGGTGATCTGGCTGCTGCTTACGGTCTTCATTGGAGTCTGGCTCTACATGTCGCTGGGCTCCTGGTTCCCGGACTCGGTCGTCTCGACGGCCGGGCGGTGGGCGATCATCGCGGCAGGCCTCTTCATCCTCGTGTTCTGGGTGGTCCGCCCCTTCCTCTACTGGATCTCGACGCAGTACGTCTTCACCAATCGCCGCATCATCACGCGTGCCGGAGTCATCTCCAAGAAGGGCCGCGACATGCCCTTGGCGAAGGTCAACAACGTGTCCTTCGAAGTGGGAGTCCTTGGGCGTGTCCTCAACTACGGGCGCCTTGAGGTGACATCGGCCAGCGACGAGAACCTCATCATCGACGACGTCCCCAACGTCGAGGTGATCCAGCGCGACGTCTATCGGCTGCACGAGCAGGATGACGACCGTCGCCGGCGCCGCAGTGTCGAACAGGGCGGCGATCCGGTGCCGCCCGGCGATGGCACCTGATCCCACCGAGGCCCTCGAGGAAGTCGTCCTTGGCGGCCCTCCGACCTACACGCGCGAGGACCTCATCCGGCTCTCAGGTGTGCCCGACGAACTCGCACGGGCGCTGTGGCGGGCGCTCGGGTTCCCTGACACTGGGGGAGCGGCGGCCTTCACCGAGTCAGACCTCGAAGCCCTGCGGACGGTCCGCGACCTCGTCGAGCGCGGCCTCCTCGACGACGACACGGCCATCGTGCTCGCGCGGAGCCTCGGACAGTCGACCGCCCGCCTCGCCGACTGGCAGGCCGAGGCGGTGGGGCGCCTCCTCGTGGAGCAGGAGCACCTCGAGGGCCGCGACATCACCGAGGACCCCGAGGTGGTGGATCGCATCGTCGCGCGTACGTCCGAGCTCGTGCAGCCCATGGAGCAGTTGCTCGACTACGCCTGGCGGCGCCAGTTGGCGGCCGTGCTCGAGCGCAGACTTGCGCGGACGGAGGTCATCGGCGAGCCGAGTGCCGACGGCACGGTGGGATTCGCTGATCTCGTTGGCTTTACCCGGTTGAGCCGGCAACTCGAAGATGCCGACCTGGCTGCGCTCGTGGAGAGGTTCGAAGCGGTCAGCGCCGACGTAGTAGCGGCCACGGGAGCGACATTGGTGAAGACAGTGGGCGACGAGATCCTCTTCATCGCGGACGATGCGGTCACCGCCGCAGAAACGGCACTTGGGCTTCACGACGCACATGCGCGCGATCCGGACGTTCCGGAGATGCGCATCGGCCTGGCGAGCGGCCCGGTGCTGCGCCGCATGGGCGATGTCTTCGGCTCCACCGTCAACCTCGCCAGCCGCCTCACCGCCCTGGCCCGCCCGGATACCACGCTGGTCGATGCGGCGACGGCCGCGCAGTTGGCGAACGGTCCTGGGATGGGCCTGCGTCAACTTGCTCCACGACGCGTGCGCGGACTCGGAGTCATCCGGGTGTTCGAGCTGGGGCGGACCTGACCGCTCGGTGAGTCGATGGCTAGATCGGCGTGACCGCGTCGCGCTCGGCGAGTTCCTGGTCTGCCGCGTCGCCTGCGGGGATCTCGGGGAAGACCCACTTGCGGTAGGACCAGAAGCGGAAGAGTGTGCCAAGTCCGAGGCCGATCACGTTCGCGCTGATGTTGTCGGCGATCGGGCTGTCGAGTCCAAGTGCGTAGTGACTGAGCCAGAGGCACGACAGCGCAATGAGCATCGCGACGCCGTTGAGCGCGAAGAAGAGGATGTACTCGCGGCCCATGTGGGTGCGGCCACGGTGGCGGAATGTCCAGAATCGGTTGCCGAAGTAGGCGAACGTCGTTGCCGCGATGACACTGATGGCCTTGGCGGTGAGCGGCTTGTCCTGGAGCGGCCCGACGTAGAGCAGGAAGTTGAACAGGCCGACGTCGATGACGAAGGCGAAGGATCCGACGATCCCAAACTTCGCGATCTCGCGGAAGAGCATGCTGACGGACCCGCGAAGCCGGTCGATCAGGGACGGGCGTGCGGCAGGGGCCTCGCCCGCGTGCGACATGGGGGGATGCTATCCCGGCCGGGCCCGGCTCCGTGGGCCGAGAGCGGTCACCTCGGTAGGGTCGCGCTGTGACCCAGGCCACCGGCTTCCCGCGCGTCGGCATGGTCGGCGGCGGTCAGTTGTCCAGGATGACCGCGGCTCCCGCCGCAGCCCTGGGGCTCGGATTCCGGGTGCTGGCGCTGGATCCGGATGAGTCGGCCGCCCAGGTCGCCGGCGACGTGGTGCTCGGCCGCCACGATGACCTCGAGGCCCTGCGCCGTCTCGCCGAGGGCATGGCCGTCGTCACGTTTGACCATGAGCACGTGCCTCCCGACCACCTACGCGCCCTCGAGGCCGAGGGCGTAGCCGTACGGCCCGGGCCGTCGGCACTTGTCCACGCTCAGGACAAGATCGCGATGCGCGAGGCACTTGACCGGGCGGGCCTGCCCTCTCCAGCGTGGCGGCATGTCGCCTCCGCCGACGAGCTCGATGCAGTAGGCGCCGCCCTCGGCTGGCCCTTCATCCTGAAGGTCTCCCGCGGCGGGTATGACGGTCGCGGCGTGTGGGTCGTCGACGATGCCGACGCCGCGCGCGCTGTCATGCAGGAGACCCCACTTGTGCCCGGTGCTCGCTGGCTTGCCGAGGAGCGCGTGCCCTTCACTCGCGAACTCGCGGCCCAGGTGGCGCGCAGTCCGCACGGCCAGGCGGTCGCCTATCCCGTCGTACGCACCGTGCAGGTCGACGGCATGTGCTCGGAGGTCGTGGCCCCGTGCCCCGATCTAGCGGACGACCACGCGCTCGAGGCGCAGCGCATCGCCTTGGAGATCGCGCGCGCCCTCGACGTCACCGGGATGCTTGCCGTGGAGCTCTTCGATACCCCGGACGGCGTGCTGGTCAACGAACTCGCCATGCGTCCGCACAACTCAGGCCACTGGTCCATCGACGGGGCGGTGACGAGCCAGTTCGAGAACCACCTCCGTGCGGTGCTCGACCTGCCCCTGGGCGATCCCGGCACTGTTGCGCCGTGGGCGGTGATGGTCAACATCGTCGGACCGCGCGAGACGGCGGGGCTCCCGCCGCTGTACGACGCCTATCGCCATGTCCTGGCCCGCGACCCGGAGTTGAAGGTCCACCTCTACGGCAAGGAGATGCGGCCGGGCCGCAAGCTCGGCCATGTAACGGTGATAGGCGACGATCTCGACGAGTTGCTCGCACGCGCACACCACGCGGCCGACTACTTCATGGGAGTCATCGATGAGTGAGTCCACGCCGGTTGTCGGCATCATCATGGGCAGCGATTCCGACTGGCCTGTCATGGAGGCGGCCGCTACCGCCCTCGCCGAGTTCGGGGTCGCCTACGAAGCGGATGTGGTCTCGGCGCACCGCATGCCCAGGGAGATGGTCGCGTACGCCGAATCGGCCGCCGATCGTGGACTGCGCGTGATCATCGCCGGCGCAGGCGGCGCTGCACACCTTCCGGGCATGGTGGCGTCGCTCACTCCGCTGCCGGTCATCGGTGTGCCAATCCCCCTCACGCATCTGGACGGACTCGACTCGCTGCTCTCTATCGCGCAGATGCCCGCGGGCGTGCCCGTCGCGACCGTTGCTGTCGGCAATGCCCGCAACGCCGGTCTGCTTGCCGTGCGCATTCTCGCGACGTCCGCCCCCGATCTCATCCGCCGGATGGAGGACTTCCAGGCCGCGCTCAGGGAGACGGCGCTCGAGAAGGGTGCTCGGGTCCGCGACCATGGGTGAGCGAGACGCGCGTCTCTATGGCACGCACGAGACCGCCTCGCGCGTCCTCGAGGACACGTCGACCTGGTTCATCGTGGGGCTCGGCAACAATCCCGACCGCGATGCCTATGGAATCGCACGTCTCCTGCAGTCGCGAGGCAAGCGCATCGTGCCGATCTATCCGCGAGCCGAAGTCGTGCACGGCGAGCAGGGCTACGCCACGATCGCTGAGGCGGTCGCGGCAGTAGGGAAGCCCGATGTGGTCGACCTCTTCGTCCGATCCGATCGCGTGGGCCCCTTCGTCGATGAGGCCATCGCCACGGGTGCGCGCGCCGTCTGGATGCAGCTGGGCGTGATCGACGAAGTGGCCGCGCAGCGCGCGGTGGATGCCGGCCTCGATGTCGTCATGGACAACTGCCCGGCCATCGTCTGGCGTCGGGGGTAGACAGCAGACCTCCGGGAGAGGACGGCTGGCTCGCTTAGGAGACGGGGCGCCCGAGGGCGCGGTAGGTCCATCCGGCGGTGCGCCATCGGTCGGGGTCGAGGGCGTTACGGGCGTCGATGAGGGTGGCCTTCCGTACGACCGGGCTGATCGTGGCGGGGTCGAGGTCTCGGTAGTCGGACCATTCGGTGAGCAGGAGGACGACGTCG
>CAYYZU010000039.1:0-12137 GCA_964476205.1 uncultured Actinomyces sp.
CGTTGAGTTCGCCCTCGTAGTAGAAGACGGCGCGCCCGATGTTGTCCTCGGTCCATGTGATCGTCGGGAAGTCGGGGTCCGGGCGATAGCCGCCGGTGAAGACCTCATTGCGCGTGCCGAGCGGATCGAAGAAGTAGATGGTGTTGCCGCGAGTGATCCCATGGCGCGTCGGTCCCACGTCGATCTGGATGCCGTTGTACGCCAAGATATCGGCGCTCTTGCGCACGTGATCCCAGTCATCGAGCCAGAAGGCGAAGTGGTGGAGTCCGCCGTTGGGACCAGACACGATCGCGAGATCGTGAGGCGAGTGCGAGCGCTCCATCCAGGTCGCCGCCTGGTGACCGTCCCCGTCGAGCAACTGCTCGGTCACGCGGAAGCCCAGCACGTCGGTGAAGAACTTCGTTGACTCCCCCACCTCTTCAGCCGTGACGAGCAGGTGGTCCATGCGAGGAGGCGCGATCCCGCTCTTGCTCTCGAAGAAGGGGGTCGGGTTGAGCGATCCCGTGGCACGTCCGACCTTTTCGACGTCGTGCACGAGCTCCATGACCTGGCCCGAGGGTGTTTCGAAACGAATCGACTCTCCCTGGCCGATCGACGTGCCCTTGCTCACGCGCTCGACGGGGAAGCCGTACCTGCCCACGGCGTTCTCGAGATCCGACAGATCGTCCTCGCGCAGCACCTTGAACGACATGAGATCGAAGCCCACGCGCGGCGCATAGCTGATGCGCAGCGAATGGTGATCGACCTCGTCCCAGCACTTGAGGTAGACGGAGTTCTCGTCACGCTCGACCTCGAGCATGCCCATGACCTCGGTGTAGTAGGCCGCAGCCAGGTCGAGATCCGTCACGGTGATGTCGACGTGCGACAGGCGCAGGATTCCCATCGTCGCTCCTCCCGGCCCTGGGGCCTCTCGAGTGATGTGAACCTAGGACCCCCGTGTCCCGCATGGAAGGACATCGTTCCCGCATGCGGGACGTATCTGATACCTTCCGGCGCGTGGAGGGTCCCGAAGCAATGCGCCAGGCCATGGCCGACTACGTACGAGGCCTGCACGAGGCCTACGTCGATGCGATCGACACCCTGCCCCCCGCGGAGCGCGCACGGCTTCCCCTGCTCGCCTCTGGCCGGATCACGGTCGCGGCTGTCGGTGTACGCAACCTGCACGTCATCGGCACCGTCGAGGCACTCCCCTCGCCGCGAGGCCCAGAGGTGGAGATCGCCGATTCGCTCGACGATGTCGCCTGGACACTGCGCTTCTTCGATCCGGTCGTCGCGCCTCCCCTCGGCTTGATCGACGAGTCCGACGGTCCTGACTACGACGAAGTGCGCCGCGTGCTCGGCATCCGCACGGTCGTCTACCACCTCGCCGTCCCTCCGGGAGGCAGCCTCACCTCTCACCATGCCCTTCACGCGGGCACCGGTCTCGCGCACGCGCACGCCGCTGCCGCGCGCGACTTCGATGCACTCAGAGCCCACGCGCCCGGCAGGGAGCCGCTCGTCGACGAGATGCAGGGCGCCAGCATCGCCGGGCTCGATCGCGCGCAGGTAGCACTTGCGCAAGCGATCTCACCATCCCTGACGGGGCTCAGCCTCGATCCGCCGACGGACCCGCAGGAGGTCCGGCGGACCCTGCTGCAGCACCTGCGAGCACCGGCATGACCGAGACACCCGACATGACCGAGACCCCGGCCCGCCGGCAGCACTCCACGCTGTCGAGCGTCCGCAACGCAGCCCGGCTACTCAAGGAATTCGGACGGGGCGACCGCGACATCGGCGTTACCGAGCTCTCGCGCCGGCTCGGCATCGGCAAGAGCACGGCACATCGACTGCTGAGCACTCTCGCCGAGGAACGCCTGCTCGAGCAGGACCCCGAGACCGGTGCCTACCGGCTTGGACTCGCGATGTACGAGCTGGGCGCATCGGTGGCCCTGCACAATGACCTCCACGGAGCGTGCTCTCCCGTGATCGACCAGTTGCGCAATGCCACACGCGAGACCGTCCAGGTCGCCGTGCTCGACGGGCGCGAGGTCGTCTACGTCGAAAGGCGCGAGAGCCCCCAGACCCTGCGCCTCTTCGGTCGCGTCGGGCACCGCAACGACGCGCACTGCACGAGCACGGGCAAGCTGCTGCTCGCGTACCTTCCCGAGGACCATCTCGATGCCCTGCTCCGAGGGTGGCGCCTCGATCGCAAGACGCCCTACACGATCACCGATCCCAGGGCCTTGCGCAGCGCCCTCGTGGAGATCCGCCGGCAGGGATGGGCGGAGAATGTCAACGAGTCCGAGCTGGGAGCAGCATCCATCGCCGCCCCCGTCCGCAACGAGCGTGGTGAAGTCGTCGCAGCACTTTCGATCGTTGGGCCCGTCCAGCGACTGGGGAGCGACTCCCTGCGCCGATTCGCGCGCCCGGTCGTCGACGCCGCCCTGGCCGTCAGCCGACGCCTCGGCTACCGCGACCCTCGCACGCCCCGCCGATCCGTAGGAGAGAGCACGCCGTGACCCGACCCGATCCCGCCCAGATCCGCGAGATGTCGCAGGCCCTGCTGACAGCGCGTAGCAGCCGCACTCCCATCGCCCCACTCACGGATCGCTTTCCCGACATGACCATCGAGGACGCCTACGCCGTACAGCAGGGGCTCGTGACGGGACTCCTGGCCGACGGTGACTCGATCATCGGCTACAAACTGGGCCTCACGAGCAAGCCCATGCAGGAGATGCTCGGAGTGGACCAGCCGGACTACGCGCCCGTGCTGGGCTCCACCGTCTACCCGGACGGCGGCGCGGTGCCGTGCGAGCGCTACATCGCCCCGCGCATGGAGGCGGAGATCTGCGTCGTCCTCGATAAGCCGCTCTCGGGCCCGCACTGCACGGCTGCGGAAGCGTGGGATGCGACCCGTGGACTCATTGCCGCACTCGAGATCGTCGACAGCCGTATCGCCGACTGGAAGATCAAGCTCGCCGACACCGTCTCGGATCTCGCTTCCAACGGAGCGGTGGCCTTTGGAAGCCGCGTGGTCCCCTTGGGAGACTTCGATCCCGCGCTCATCGGCATGGTGTTCACGCGCAACGGGGACCTCGTCGCGACGGGGGCCGGCGCCGCGGCCCTCGGAGGTCCGATCGATGCAGTCGCCTGGCTCGCCAACACCCTGCATCCCCTGGGCGTCACCCTCCCGGCAGGCGCCATCATCATGACCGGGGCGCTCCACGCGGCCGTTCCCTTCGAGCGCGGAGACGTCTTCCGCGCGGACTTCGACCGACTCGGCCCCATCACCCTGCGCACCGTCTGACCTCATCACCAGCAAACGAAGGGATCGCCCCATGCCCCTGCGATGTGCCATCGTCGGCTCCGGCAACATCGGGACCGACCTCATGGTCAAGATGCTGCGCAGCGACAAGCTGCAGCTCACCGCCCTGGTAGGCATCGACCCTGCCTCCGACGGCCTCGCGCGCGCCAAGGCACTGGGCATCGACGCGCCCCACGAGGGACCGGACTGGATCCTCGAGCACGGCGATGACTTCGACATGGTCTTCGACGCCACGAGCGCCTACGTCCACGTCCGCTACCACAAGAAGTACGCAGACGCGGGCATCACGGCCATCGACCTGACTCCAGCCGCGCGAGGCCCCAAGGTCATCGCTGCGGTCAATCTCACCGAGCACCTTGATGCGCCCAACATCAACATGGTGACCTGCGGAGGGCAGGCCACGACTCCGATGGTCTACGCCATCCGGCGTGCAGTGCCGAGCCTGCCCTACGCCGAGATGGTGTCCACGGTGTCGTCGAAGTCCGCCGGACCCGGCACGCGCCAGAACATCGACGAGTTCACCAAGACGACGTCCACGGCGTTGCGCGAGATCGGAGGCGCGGAGACCAGCAAGGCGATCATCATCCTCAACCCCGCCGATCCCCCGATCATCATGCGCAACACCGTCTTCGGAGCGCTGCCCGAGGGCACCGACCACGAGGCGGTGATCGAGTCCATCTACGCCATGGAGAAGGACGTCGCCCAGTACGTCCCCGGCTACCGACTCAAGAACCCGCCCGTGATCGAGGAGGGGCCGTACAACACTCCCGGCGGGGTCGTCCCCCACCGCGTGGTCGTCCTCCTCGAGGTCGAGGGCGCCGGTGACTACCTGCCCCCTTACGCGGGCAATCTGGACATCATGACCGCCGCCGCCATGCGCGTCGGCGAGGCCATCGCAGAGCACCGAGGAGTGAGCGCATGACCGCCACCGACTACCGTCTCATCGACTCGACTCTGCGCGACGGCTCGCACGCCATCAGCCATCAGTACTACGCAGAAGACGTGATCAAGATCGTCGAAGGCCTCGACCGAGCTGGCGTGCAGGTGATCGAGATCGCCCACGGCGACGGGCTCGGCGGGTCCAGCTTCAATTACGGGTTCTCCGCCGTCCCGGAGAAGGAGCTCATCGCGAAGGCCTGCGAGACGGCGCAGCAGGCGCAGATCGCCTGCCTCATGCTGCCCGGCATCGGACTGGCGGATGACCTGCGCGAGGTCCGCGAACTCGGCGTCTCAGTAGCGCGCATCGCGGTGCACTGCACCGAGGCCGACATCACCGAGCAGCACATCAAGGTCGCCAAGGAACTCGACATGGAGGCGATCGGCTTCCTGATGATGTCCCATATGAACTCCCCCGAGGGACTCGTGGAGCAGGCGCTTCTCATGCAGTCCTACGGCGCCGACACGATCTACATCGCCGACTCGGCGGGAGCCATGACGGTCGATGACGTGCGCCGGAGGGTGAGCGCGCTCGTCAAGGCCCTCGACATCCCGCTCGGTGTCCATGCGCACAACAACCTCGCGATGGCTGTCGCCAACTCGATTGCAGCCTACGAAGAAGGCGCGAAGAACCTCGACGGCACTTCTGCGGGGCTGGGAGCCGGCGCAGGCAACTGCCCCACGGAGATCCTCGCGGCCGTCTCGACCAAGTACGGCATCGAGACCGGTGTCGACCCCCTCATTCTCATGGATGTTGCCGAGGAGGTCGTTCGACCGATCATGCCTCGCCAGCAGGTCATCGACCGCGCCGGATTGCTTCTTGGCTACGCGGGCGTCTACGGCAGCTTCCTCCTTCACGCCGAACGTGCGGCCGAGCGCTACAACGTGCCAATCTCGGAGATCCTGCTCGAACTCGGCCGCCGCCAGGTCGTCGGCGGCCAGGAGGACATGATCATCGACGTGGCTCTCGAACTCGCCCGCAAGCACGCTGAGGCGGAGGTCACCGCATGAGCTCCCTGGATCACGATGCCGCCGTCGAGCGCCTGACCGCTGCGGTCCGCGACCTCACTGCGACAACGCCGCTCACAGAGCATCATGGCCACTTCGACATCCCGACCGCGTACGACCTTCAAGCGCGCGTGGTCGCGCACCGCCTGGAGCAGGGCCATCGCGTCATCGGGGCAAAGCTCGGTCTCACGAGTGAAGCGAAGCAGAAGCAGATGAACGTCGACGAGCCCCTCTACGGCTGGCTCACGAGTGACATGCGGGTGGAGCCAGGTTCCCCCCTCATCGTCAACCAGTTCATCCAGCCGCGCGTCGAGGCTGAGATCGCCTTCCTGATCGGCGAAGACCTCGAGGGCGATGACATCGGCGCGGCAGACGTGCTCGCCGCAACGGCGGCGGTCATGCCAGCCATCGACGTCCTGGACTCCCGCTACGCCGGCTACTCCTTCACGCTCCCCGACGTGATTGCGGACAATTCCTCGTCGGCAGGTTTTGTCACCGGTTCAGTCCTCGTCGATCCGACGGGCATCGACCTTCGACTGTGCGGCGTGGTCCTGGAAGTCAACGGGCAGGTCATGGCGACGGCCGCCGGTGCCGCGGTCCTCGGTCATCCGGCCGCCTCCGTTGCCTGGCTCGTGCGCGCACTGGCCCGACGGGGCGAGGGGCTCTCGGCGGGCATGACCGTGCTGTCCGGGGCCTGCACCGCAGCCTTCGCCGTCTCCCCGGGAGACACTGTCGTTGCCCGCATCGATCGTCTCGGAACCGTGGAGGTCCCATGCCGCTGATCCAGGTCACGATGGTGGAGGGGCGCACGGTCGAGCAGAAGCACGCGCTCATCCGCAATCTCAGCCAGAGCATGGCCGAGACGCTCGAGGTTCCACTCGAGCGCATCCGCGTCGCCATCTACGAGATCAGCGCAGACGAGTGGGGCATCGGCGGCCAGCCTTTCTCGGTGGCCCGCCCCGGCGGCGTGGCACCGCCAGCTCCATGACGACTTCCTGGACCTCGACCTTCCCGGTCGATGCGCTCACGGATGCCCCGCGACGGTTCGAGCACGGCACCATCGGCGTCCTCGTCGCGCTGGTCGACGGCCTACCGCGAGCGGTGTCCGCCGACTGCCTGCACAAAGGCGCCTCCCTCGAAGGTGGCGTATGCCGCGAGGGGATCATCACGTGCCCCTCGCACTGGTGGCGCTACGACCTGCGTGACGGCAGCCTGCAGGGCACACCCGGAGCCGCTCTCACCGTCTACCCTGCTCGCGTGAGCGACGGCATGGTCGAGGTGGAACTCCCCGAGCCGGAACGGCCGCGGTCGATCCGGGAAACGCTCCTGGCCCACGCCCGAGGAGAGGATGCCACCGGTGCCTGATTCCCAGCGATTCCCCATCGAGGCCTTCGAGGACGTGCTCGCGGCCAACGGCGAGCATGCGGCCGCCTACGCGGGCAGCGACCTCACTGGTCGCGCCGCTCGAGGGCTTGCGATCGTCACGTGCATCGACTCGCGCATTGATCCGCTGTCCGTGGTGGGCATGCAGCCGGGCGACGTGAAGATCCTGCGCAACGCGGGTGCCCGCGTGACGGATGACGTGCAGCGCACGCTCCTGCTCGCCACCTATCTCCTGGGCGTCACCCGAATCCTCATCATGCCCCACACCGACTGCCGGATGGTGGGCTCGAGCGAGGCGGCCATCCACGCCACCATCCGCGCCGAGCACGGCACTGACACTCGCAGTATCGAGTTCCGCACGAGCGATGACGTCGACGCAAGCCTTGGCCTCGATGTCGTGCGCGTCCGCGCCAATCCGCTCCTGCCGGCGGGCACCAAGGTGGGCGGCGCCGTCTACGACGTGCACACGGGCCTGCTGCGCCCCATCGAAGTCTGATCCGTCGGCGGGGGACCTGCCCTTCAGGAGTAGCGCGCCATGCGGGCTACTCGCACGTCGTAGGCCCATGCACTCACGGCGTAATGGGGGAAGAAGTCCGCCTCCAGAGCCGTCCAGATCCGGGCGGCCACATCCTCGGCCACGAGCGTCTCCACGCGCACATTCCCGCCCTCGATGCCGGACACTCCATGATGGCTGGGGCCATGCCCCTGGGCCATCGACACCGTCCACCCGCGAGCGCCGCACTCCTCGATGACGGCGAGGAGTCTGTCCTCGAGCACGCTTTCGGCCACGATGGTGAGACACGTGACACTGCCGAAGTCGCTTCCGCTTGCCGTCATCCGAGCCTCCCTAGGCAGTCCGCACTGCGCGTCACCACGTGCCCACCACCTCCGCCATGAGGAGGTAGACCGGGATGCCGACGATGAGGTTGAAGGGGAAGGTCATCCCCAGGCTGCTGGCCAACGTGATGGACGGCTTCGCCTCAGGCAGGGCGAGGCGGACAGCAGCCGGTGCGGCGATGTAGGACGCGCTTGCGCACAGGACCCCCAGGATCATGGCGCCGCCCACCTCCATGCCCGCAAGGGTGCCTCCCACCACGCCGGCAAAGCCCGCCAGGAGAGGGAAGAAGATCGCGAAGACGATGAGGCCGGGGCCTGCCTGACGCAGCGCCGAGAGCTGGCGCCCCGTGAGCATGCCCAGCTCGAGCAGGAAGAGCGTGAGCACGCCGGTGAAGAGGTCGCCGAAGAAGGGCTCGACGCGCACGTAGCCCACCGGGCCGGTGAGGAAGCCAATGGCGAGTCCGCCCACGAGCAGCAGGACCGAGCGGCCGAAGACCACCTCGCGCAGGGTCTCCCCCATCCCCCCTCCGCGCAGCCCCCGAGCCAGCAGGAGGCCGACGACGATGCCGGGGATCTCGAGGACGGTGAGCAGCGTCGCGACGTAGCCCTCGAAAGCGATGGACGAAGCCTCGAGGAAGACGATCGCGGCGGTGAAAGTGACCAGCGAGGTCGATCCGTAATGGGCCGCCATGGCGCCGCGGTCGATGCGACCCAGCGGAGTGAGCACGCGCAGCAGCGCGAAGGCCGCCACGGGGATGAGGACGCCGAGCACGAGCGTGGCGACCAGAGGCCAGGCGATCTCGCTGGGGGACGCCTCGCGCAGGGCGACGCCGCCCTTGATGCCGATGGCCAGCAGGAGATACATCGACGTCGCCTGGTAGACCGCGTCGGGCAGGCGCAGGTCGGTCCGCAGCGCTACCGCCACGAGCCCCAGCACGAAGGCGAGGACGGGCGGAGAGGTGAGATTGACGAGCGCGAGCTCGAGGGATGCCTGCAGGTCCACGGCGCCGCCTCAGGCGTCGATGCTCTCGCGGTCGAGGGAGCCCGCGCCCGCGATGATGAACTCCTTGCGGGGTGCCACGTCACTGCCCATAAGAAGATCGAACACCCTCGAGGCCGCCTCCGCATCCTTGACGTTGATGCGTCGAAGCTGGCGACTTCCGATAGACATGGTCGTGTCGCGCAACTGCGCGGCGTCCATCTCGCCGAGGCCCTTGTAGCGCTGAATGGGGTCCTTCCAGCGTCGCCCCTTCTTCTCGAGATCCTTCAGGGTCGCGCGCATCTCGGCATCGGTGTAGGTGTAGCGGATGTCGCCCGGCTTGCCGCCGCTGCCGAGTACGTCGATGCGGTGAAGAGGTGGCATCGCCGCGAAGACCCGGCCCGCTTCGAGCAAGGGGGTGAGGTAGCGATGGATGAGCGTGAGCAGCAGCGTGCGGATGTGCGCGCCGTCGACATCGGCGTCGGACATCAGGATGACACGACCGTAGCGAGCCTGGTCGAGGTCGAAGGAGCGTCCCGATCCTGCCCCGATCACCTGGATGATGGAAGCGCACTCGGTGTTCTTGAGCATCTCCGCGAGGGATGCCTTCTGGACATTGAGGATCTTCCCCCGGATGGGCAGGAGCGCCTGGAACTCCGCGTCGCGCGCCATCTTCGCGGTACCGAGCGCGCTGTCACCCTCGACGATGAAGAGCTCGGTGCGCTCCGGGTCGTCACTGCGGCAGTCGACGAGTTTGGCGGGCAATGCTGACGACTCGAGCGCATTCTTGCGTCGTTGGGTATCCCGCTGGGTGCGTGCGGCCACGCGGGCACGCATGGCGCCAGTGACCTTTTCGAGGACGGAGCGGGCGGCGGCCTTCTCCCCACGCGGCGGTGCGGTGAGCCACTTCGTGAGTTCCTTCGTGACGACCGCGGAGACGATGCGCGAGGCGGCGGGAGTGCCGAGCACCTCCTTGGTCTGGCCCTCGAACTGAGGTTCAGGGACCCGGACCGCGATGACGCCGATGAGACCCTCGAGCACATCATCCTTCGTGATGGCGTCATCGCTCGCCTTGAGCACCCGCGCGGATTTGGCCTGCTCATTGAGGACCTTGACGATGGCTCGATCGAATCCGGCCACGTGCGTGCCGCCCTTCGGCGTGGAGATGACGTTGACGAAGGAGCGCACATCCGTGTCGTAGCCAGCCGTCCAGCGAAGGGCGATGTCGACAGAGAGCTCGCGCTCCACCTCTTGGGAAGTGAGGTGCCCCTTGTCGTCGAGCACCGGCACGGTCTCGTGGAAGTGGCCGGCGCCGTGCAGGCGGATGACGCCCGTCACGGCCTCGCCGCCCAGGGACTCGACGAACTCCCCGATGCCACCCTTGTGCTGGAAGGTCTCCGCGCCTCCCCCGTCGCGCTCGTCATCGAGCACCACTGCGAGGCCGGGGACGAGGAAACTCGTCTGCACCAGTCGTTCGCGGATGAGGGCGGGATCGTACGACGCATCCTTCGTGAAGACCTGGGGGTCCGCCCACCAGCGCACGCGCGTGCCCGTGCGGGTCCGAGGCACGCTGCCGACGATCCGCAAGCCGGACTTGCGCTGGAAGGGAGCATCCGGGCCGTCGCCCTCGAAGATGCCGGGGACACCGCGCCGGAAGGAGATGGCGTGAGTCTTACCCCCGCGGTCCACCTCGACGTCAAGCCTGGCAGAGAGCGCGTTGACCACGGAGGCACCGACGCCGTGCAGACCACCGGAGACGGCGTAGCCCGTGCCTCCGAACTTGCCGCCCGCGTGGAGCTTGGTCATCACGAGCTCCACTCCCGACAGCTTCGTTTTGCGCTCGGCGTCCACCGGGATCCCACGACCGTCATCGCGCACCTCGACCGAGCCGTCCGCGTGGAGGATCACCTGGATCTTCTTGGCCCAGCCCCCCATGGCCTCGTCGACCGAGTTGTCGACGATCTCCCACAGGCAGTGGAGCAGCCCTCGCCCGTCGTTGGAGCCGATGTACATCCCGGGACGCTTGCGCACGGCATCGAGGCCCTCGAGCACGGCGAGGTCCCGGGCGGAGTAGCCGCCCTCGGATGACGCCTTCGCCTTTGGCATAGAGGCAGGCTAACGACAGGAGCACTCCGAGCGCCGGCGGCGCGACCGAGTCCGATCGGGTCATCCCGGCGGATCTACCGGACCACAGGACACCTGTGAATCCGCTCACAAAGATCGGCCCGAGGGCGGCGCGTCGCTCCGCCTCAAGGCGCGGGAATGCCTGCGGCATGTGAGAGTGTTACGACGAGCGTCACCTGAGGAGGTCGCCGATGTCCACCCTTACCGCCACTGCCAGCATGACCGCAGACGATCGCTGCGACGGCTGCGGCGCTCAGGCCTACGTACGCGTGCGCCTGGCGACCGGCGGCGAGCTCCTCTTCTGCGGCCATCACTGGGGCCGTCACTCGGGAGTTCTGCTCCCCCAGGCCGTCGAGGTCGTCGACGAGACCGACCGCCTCGCCGAAGCACCCGCCGCTGCCGACGCCTGAACCTAGGCCGGCACCCGGGCGATGAAGGTGTCGTCTGCGCGACGCGCCACCATCCCGATCGCCCCGGACCTCTGCTCGCGTGAGTCGCGATGCACCAGTTCGAGCCCGGCTCGCGAAGTCATGCCGGCGACCTCGTCACCCGAGTAGAACGACACCACCGGGGCTCCGATGTTGTTCCAGTAGCCCAGCACCGGCACGCGCCGGGACGTGACCGACGTGACCACGCGCTTCACCCAGAAGATGCTGCCGTTGGGCCTCACCACGGCACCGAGGCCGCGCTGATCGAACACTGGCTCGAGCACGACGACGAGACCTCCGGGCCGAGCCAGTCGGGCAGCGTTGGCCAAGCCACGCTCGGCAAGCGCCCGGCTTTCACGGCGCGTCGAGCCAACGAGATGGTGCAAGACCGCGGCCATGACGACGACGTCGTACTCCCTCGCCAGCGGCGCCAGCGCCTCCTCGTCCAAGATGGAGACGCACTGCGTCCGCGCCTGTGGAAGGCGTTCGCGGACGCGGGACAACGACTCAGCGCTGGCGTCGAGGGCGGTCAGATCGGTGATGCGTAGCGCCTTGGATAGTCGCGCGAGATTGGCGCCGGTGCCGGAGCCGACGTCGATGAGGCGCGTGTCCTCGCCCAGCATCGGACGCAGCACCTTCGCGACGCCTCGAATGCGGTCGCGGCCGTACTCGTGGCAATGGTTATCGAAGTAGCTGACCGTCGCGTCATCGGTGCCGCTCATCGACGGGCCGGACTAGTCGAGATAGTCGCGTAGGACCTGCGACCGGCTGGGGTGACGCAGCTTCGACATCGTCTTGGATTCGATCTGGCGGATGCGCTCACGGGTTACGCCGTAGACCTTGCCGATCTCATCGAGGGTCTTGGGCTGGCCGTCCGTCAGGCCGAAGCGCATGCGCACGACCCCGGCCTCTCGATCGGACAGGGTGTCGAGCACCGATTCGAGCTGCTCCTGCAGCAGGGTGAAGGACACCGCGTCCGACGGGACGATGGCCTCAGAGTCCTCGATGAGGTCGCCGAACTCCGAGTCGCCGTCCTCGCCGAGCGGCGTGTGCAAGGAAATCGGCTCGCGACCGTACTTCTGTACCTCGATGACCTTTTCGGGGGTCATGTCGAGTTCCTTGGCCAGCTCCTCCGGCG
>CAYYZU010000040.1:0-11970 GCA_964476205.1 uncultured Actinomyces sp.
CGCGGTACCAGTTGAGGATCGAGTCCATCGTGTCGTCGACCGACAGGATGAAGCACGCGGACACCTGCTGCGGAGCGGGCGTGCCGACGTTGAACCACACCGGCGAGTTGAAGCTGAAGACCTGGTGCAGGAGCATCCAGGTGAGCTCATGCTCGAAGATCTGCGCGTCTTCCTCGGTCGCGAAGTAGCCGTATTCGCGACCCGCCTGGGTGTAGGTGAGCACCACGCGGTCGATGAGCTGGCGGAGGCTCGACTCCCGCGTGTCGCTGCCCACGGCGCCGCGGAAGTACTTGGTGGTCACGATGGTGGAGGCATTGATGCTCCAGAAGTCGGGGAACTCCACGCCGCGCTGCTCGAAGACGGTCTCGCCGGTCTTCCAGTTGGTCTGCACGACATCGCGACGCTCCCACGTCACGTCGTCATAGGGGTGGACACCCGGCGTGGTGAACAGGCGCTTCATGGTCAGCCCTGTGCCCGTGCCGGTGGTGGCGGGGCTGTTGCTCAGATCGGTCATGCGGGTGTCTCCCTCGATGGTGTGGGCAATGCCGTGGTGCGTGTCAGTGGGTGGTCGGTGTCGCGAGTGCGGTGCTATCGATGTCGTCGGCGAGGTCAGGATGGCCAGCCAACTCCGCTTCGGAGCGCAGGAGGGCGATCTCGGACTCGAAGTCAGCGAGCGACTCGAAGGACCGGTAGACCGATGCGAAGCGCAGGTAGGCCACCTCGTCGAGCTCGCGCAGCGGCCCGAGGATGGCGATGCCCACCTCCTCGGCGGGGATCTCGGCGGAGCCGGTGGCGCGCAGGGCGTCTTCGACTCGCTGGGCTAGGAGGGCGAGGTCGTCGTCGCTGACCGGTCGTCCCTGGCAGGCCTTGCGTACGCCGGAGACGACCTTGGCGCGGCTGAAGGGCTCGGTGGCCCCGGATCGCTTGGACACCGAGAGGACCGCGGTCTCGGCCGTGGTGAAGCGCTTGCCGCACTCCTGGCACTCGCGGCGCCGGCGGATGGCCGCGCCGTCGTCGGCGGTCCGGGAGTCCAGGACGCGGGAGTCGCCTCCACGGCAATAGGGGCAACGCATGAGGACCTCCCTCCGGCGACAGCAGAGCCACCCGGAGATGGCCCTGTGGGGCTAACTAGGGGGCCATCGGTGGATGACCCTGTGGACGACCTGAGGACAGACTGTGCACTTCCGACCACAACCTGTGGAGGAATTACACCCTTGTCGCTACTAGATGTAGGGGGACATTAGACCCTACCTACGACATCTGCAAGACCCCAAATCGGCGTGTCGCAGTCACCTCCCCCGTCACACCCGCCCCAAGAGGCACGGCGTGTGAACGGTGACTGACCGGCCGGTTGCAGGTCGGTCGTGCGCCGAGCTCGGGCCTACCCAGCCCGATTGCCGGCCCGAAGCTGGTGTCACCGGGGTGCCCTGTCACGAACTCGAGCGGACACAGCCCGAAAGCGGCGGTCTGCGCTCGAGACGCTGCTGGCTGGCAACCTTGCCCCCACGGAATGCACCGGACTGTGCACGCCACTGCAACCCTGCCCCCACAACCACGAACCGACTGTGGACAGAGTTGGCAACCTTGCCCGCACAACCAGAAACCGACTGTGGACAGCGTTGGCAACCTTGCCCGCGCGCAATGCACCGGACTGTGGACACCACGTACAACCTTCCCCGCACGCAATGCACGCGATTACGGGCAGCGCGGGCACACATGCCCGCACCGGTCAAAAGGCCCGTAAACACGCGGTTATCCAGCGGGAACGACGAGAACCTGTCCGGGCACGAGGCCCGACTGTGTCATCGCGTTGAGCTCGCGGATCTCGGCAATCAGTGCACGGGGATCAGCGCCAGGATCGATCGCCGCAGCGATCCCCCACAGTGTGTCGCCAGGCTGCACGGTGACAGCAACCGTCGCCGGTCCCTCGACCTGTGCTGTAGCCATCGCTCGCCACGCACCGGGGAGCAGAACGACCATGAGCGCCACCGCGAGGACCACAAGCCGGCCGCGCCGCGTCATGCGCAGACCCGGCGCCGAATGAGCGCGGTGCGCCGACCCCTGGCTCACGTGCGCTCTGGCCCCGCGACTTGAGGCCGTCGACGAAACGACGGGTCGGGTCCTCGGACGGAAACCCGGCAGAGCGGGAGCGGCGTATGAAGGAGCGGCAAAAGTGGCGGCCATGGGGACCCTCCTTGTCTCATCTCCGCCCGCCCGGGTGATCCCGTTCGAACGGCTGTACGATCGAACATATGTCCCAATGACCCCATCTGTCACGCGACACGCCGCATGGGAATCGAACAGGTGTTTGAAATTGCCTCGTGGCAGGGCTACGGTCTCGGTCATGGAGGAAGGCTCCCAAGGGGGTCTGACAGCCAGCCCGGTCACGACCGGGAGCACCGCCCGCACGACCGACGACGCGCACCACTGACGACCGGAGGATCCATGGCCCGCCGTAGCCAGACCGAAGCCGACTTCGGCGAGGGACTCACCCCCCGCCAGCGCGACATCCTCGCCGTCATCCGCAGCACCGTCGAGGAGCGGGGCTATCCGCCGAGCGTGCGCGAGATCGGCGAGGCAGTCGGCCTCACCTCTCCGTCTAGCGTGGCCCACCAGCTAGGCGTCCTCGAACGCAAGGGCCTCCTGCGCCGCGACGCCAACCGTCCGCGCGCCCTCGTCGTCGCCGACGACACAACTCCTGCCAGCGACTCCCCCGCAGACGTCACGGGTATCGGCGACGCAACGCCAGCCGCGGCATACGTCCCCGTACTCGGCCGCATCGCGGCTGGCGGCCCCATCCTCGCCGAGGAAGCCGTCGAGACCGTCTTCCCGCTGCCGCGCGAGATCGTCGGCGAAGGTGAGCTCTTCCTACTCAAGGTGGTCGGCGAATCCATGATCGACGCGGCCATCTGCGATGGCGACTGGGTCGTCGTACGCCGTCAGCCAACTGCCGACAACGGCGAGATCGTGGCTGCGCTCCTCGACGACGAGGCCACGGTCAAGACCCTTCAGCGCCGTGACGGCCACACCTGGCTGCTGCCGCACAACCCGGCCTACTCCCCCATCGACGGTGACCACGCGACCATCCTCGGCAAGGTCGTGACCGTCATCCGACGCGTGTGAAGCGCTCTCACACCTGACGCGGGGTTTACTCGGGGACTTCAGCGCCTTCCCATGCGGTCCGGAGTCGGCCCAATGCTGCAAGCGCGACCTCACGGTCGTCCGTTGTCCATAGCGGAGGCATTGCCTCCCGCAGGGTCTTGCCGTAGCCAGCGGTCGAAAGCCGCGGATCCAGCACGGCCACCATGCCGCGATCGCCCGCGTCGCGGATGAGGCGACCCGCGCCCTGGGCGAGGAGCAGGCCCGCGCGCGGCACCGAGACCTCACGGAAGCCCTCGCGTCCGAGCGCTTCCTGCCGCGCCGACACGATCGGGTCGTCGGGGCGCGGGAAAGGGATGCGATCGATGACGACGAGTGAGCACGTGTCGCCGGGTACGTCGACCCCCTGCCACAGCGACATCGTGCCCACCAGGCTCGTCGCGGGATCAGCCGCGAACCTGTCCACGAGTGGCGCCGCCGGCTCCCCTCGCCGCTGCACCAGCACTGGCGTCGTGAGGCGCACGCGCAGGTAATCGCCCATCCGTTCGACGGCCCGCCACGATGAACACAGCACGAGCGTGCGCCCGCCCGCCGCGTCGATCAGATCGCCCACCTCGTCCAGGGCCTCCTCCGGGATCCCCTCGCGCCCGGGCGGGGGCAAGTGGCGCGCGACGTAGAGGATCCCCTGATGGGCGTAGTCGAAGGGACTACCGACGTCCAAGCCCTGCCACTCGCCAGGGACGCCGAGACGCGCTGCGCACTCGTCAAAGGGCTCGCCCAGGGTGAGCGTCGCGCTCGTGAGGGCAACGGGACGGTCCTTCATGAGCGAGTTACCCAGAACACCGGCAACTTCGAGTGGCGCGAGCTTGACTGTCCCACTCTCCACCCACGTGACCTCGCTCGTCGTGGCGGCGATGAGGCGCCCAGCGGCATCGAAGACTTCGTCGAGCGCTCCACGTGCGCGCTGACGCGCGGCCAGGGTCCCGAGGTTGTCGTCGCTGGGGATCTCGCCCACAGCAGCGCGTGCGGAATCCCGAACGGACGTGAGCGCGAGGAGGAGATCGCGGGGCGCCTCCCGGTAGCGGCCCTCCTGCCGCGTCGCCTCCGTCAGCCGCTCCGCCGCCTCCTCGAGGTCATCGGCAGTCGACGGACGGATGAACTTCCGCGCCCGTGACACCGCCTGCTCCACGGAACGTGCCGACAACTCGAGCGCGAGGGCCGCGGTGACGCGATCCACCAGCTCGTGGGCCTCGTCGACGATCACCGCGTCGTGATCGGGCAACACCGGAATGCCTTCAACGGCGTGGATGGCGAGCATCGCGTGATTGGTGATGACGATGTCGGCCTGCATCGCGATCTCCCGGCGCTTCGCCGTGAAACAGTCGGGGCCGTAGGCGCACTTCATCTCGCCCACGCACTCGCGGCGCGACACCGAAAGGCCTCGCCACACGCGCGCGTCGATGGACTCGCCGAACTCGTCGCGGTCACCCGTCTCCGTCTCCAGCGCCCATGCGCGCACGGCTACCGCCTGCTTGCCGAGTTCAGACCGCGGGATGATCGCGTCGCCGTCCTCGTCCGGCTCCTGACGATGCAGTCGCTCGAGGCAGACGTAGTTGTGTCGGCCTTTGAGCACGGCATAGGTAAGCGGCCGCGGCAGGAGCGGTTCAAGTGCCTGCGCCACGACAGGGAGATCGCGCTCCGCCAACTGCCGCTGCAGCGCGAGGGTTGCCGTCGCCACGACCACGGCGTCTCCCCTGATCGCGTGCAGCGCGGCCGGCACAAGGTAGGCCAGGGACTTACCCGTGCCGGTACCCGCCTGGACGAGCAGGTGCTGGGGCATTTCGCGACCGGAGTCCAGCGATGCCGCCACGGCCTCGGCCATGGCGAGCTGCCCCGGGCGTGGCTCGCTCCCGAGGGCAGCGGCCGCCGCAGCAAGCGCCTCCTCGACGCTCGGCAGCGCGTCGCTCACAGATCGTCCGGAAGAGGGAGCGTCACGCCGAGACGGGATGCCAGGTCGGGGCGCACCCGCGCGCGCAGTCGCGTGCCCTCGGGCAGGTGCTCCTGCGACAGCACCTCGCCCTCAGCATGCGCGGCTGCGACGAGGTCGCCGCGGTCGTAAGGCACGACGACATCGACCTCGATCTCAGGGCGCGGCAGCCGCGCATCGAGTCGCTCCAGCAGCTCCTCGATGCCCTCGCCGGTGTGCGCCGACACGATGAGCGCATCGGGTTCGCGGCGGCGCAGGGCAGCCAGTTGCAGCGGGTCGGCGATGTCCGCCTTGTTGATGACGACGAGCTCGGGCAGGTTGCCCGCGCCGATCTCAGCCAGCACCTCACGAACCGCTGAGAGCTGGTCTTCTGGGTACGGGTCGGAGCCGTCCACGACGTGGACGACGAGGTCCGCATCCGTCACCTCCTCCAGCGTGGACCGAAAGGCCTCCACCAGGTGGTGCGGCAGGTGGCGCACGAAGCCGACCGTGTCGGCGATCGTGCAGTGCCGCCCGCTGGGCAGGTCGAGCTTGCGCACCGTGGGGTCGAGGGTGGCGAAGAGCGCATCCTCCACGAGCACACCCGCACCGGTCAGGCGGTTGAGAAGGCTGGACTTGCCGGCGTTCGTGTAGCCCGCCAGTGCGACAGCGGGCGTGCCCGCTCGCTCGCGCGCCCCGCGTTGGGTGCGGCGTACCCGCTCCATCTCCTTGAGCTGGCGTCGCAGCACCGTCATCTGGTCGCGGATGCGCCGACGATCGGTCTCGATCTTCGTCTCGCCCGGGCCACGCGTGCCGACACCGCCGGTGGCACCACCGGCACGCCCGCCGGCCTGGCGCGACAGCGACTCGCCCCAGCCACGCAGGCGCGGGAGGAGGTACTGCATCTGCGCCAGCGACACCTGCGCGCGCCCCGCCTTGCTGCGTGCGTGCTGGGCGAAGATATCGAGGATGAGCCAGGTCCGGTCGACGACCTTGACCTTGACGACATCCTCGAGATGGCGCAGCTGGCCGGGGCTGAGCTCGCCATCGCAGATGACCGTGTCGGCGCCCGTCGAGACCACGAGGTCGCGCAGTTCACGCGCCTTGCCCGAGCCGATGTAGGTCGCGGGGTCGGGTCGATCGCGGCGCTGGATCACGCCATCGAGCACGAGCGCGCCCGCGGTCTCCGCGAGAGCAGCGAGCTCCCGCAGGCTGCGCTCGGCCTGATCCGCAGTGCCGTCGGTCCACACGCCGACGAGCACCACCTGCTCCAGGCGGATCTGCCGGTATTCGACCTCGGTGATGTCCTCGAGCTCGGTCGACAGGCCGACGACGCGGCGCAGGGCCTGCCGATCCTCGAGGTCGAGTTCGCCGACGGCGGGTTCGTCTAACTCCACGCGGCGGTCCAGTCGGCCTCGAGCATGCCATCGGCAACGATGACCGCGGGCCCGATGAGGTCGAGCTCGCCGTCGCGCTCCTCCACGTGGAGGGTGCCCCCGGGGACATCGACGCGGATGCGCTCAGGAGCGTCGCCTCGACGTCGCACGGCCCAGGCAACTGCGCATGCGCCCGTGCCGCACGAGAGCGTCTCGCCCACGCCCCGTTCATGCACGCGCATGCGCACGTGGCCCGGCGCGATCTGCTCGACGAACTCGACGTTGACTCCGTCGGGGAAGAGGTGCTCGGGGCTCACTTCAGGAGCACGGTCCAGCGGACCGGCGGCAGACACTGAGGTGACGAAGACGACGGCGTGCGGATTCGGTATATGCACGCCTGTGGCCGGATAGGAGCGATTGCCCACCATGACCGACGCGATCGTCTCCATGCCCGTGGCCACGCCCATGCCCACGGCATACTCGCCCGACTCCAGGCAACGCACGTGGCGCACGCCCCCGCGTGTCGCGATCTCCATGCCTGCGGGATCGGCGAGGCCCTCCTCGACCAGGAAGCGAGCAAAGACACGGATGCCATTGCCGCACATCTGGGCGGAGGAGCCGTCTGCGTTGCGGTAGTCCATGAAGAACTCCGCTCCCGTGGCATCCGGGTCATCGCAGGCGGCCGAACGCACGACGCGCAGCACGCCGTCGCCGCCGATGCCGAATCGCCGGTCGCAGAGCGCCTGGACCTGCTCGTCGGTGAGGTCCAGGTCGCCATCGAAGTCAGGCAGCAGGACGAAGTCATTGCCCGTCCCATGGCCCTTGAGCACCCGCACCTCGCGCATCAGACCAGCCTAGGCGCCGGCCGCTGCGTAGAGCGCGCGCGCCCGGTCGCAGGCGAAGTCCCATGTCTGCTCAGGGGGCACGGCGACGTTGTGCGCAGCGAGCCGCTGCCCCAGGGCCGGATCTCGGGCGAGCAGGGCCAGGGCGGACCCCAGGCCCGCGTCGTCAACGGCAAGCAGTCCCTCGACCCCGTCGTGGATGAACTCCGACGTGCCTGCCTGGGCGCGCGCGACGACCGGCAGTCCGAAGGTGCGTGCCTCCAGCGCAGCGATACCGAAGGACTCCAGCACGGAGGCCTGTGCGAAGGCATCGGAGGCCGAGAAGACCTCCCGGATCCCCTCCAGCGGCAGCCGTCCGGTGAAGCGCGCAGCCACCCCCAGCTTGCGGGCGGTGCGCTCAACCACGCCGCGCTGGGGCCCGTCGCCGATGATCGTCATGTCGATGCGCACGTCCGGCCCGAGCAGCACCTGCGCACGGCCGATCTGATGCAGCAATGGACTCACGCGCTTGCGTGGGGCGAGGCGCGCGACCGTCACCACTCGCAGCAGACCGGGGACACGCGGCACGGGCGTGGATTGTCTCCAGGGAGCCGGGTCAATGGCATTGGGGAGTACGCCGACCGGCACGCCCAAGGCTGCCGCGACGGGCTCAGCCGCGATCTGGCTCACCGCACTCACCACGACTCCCGGCCGCGTGAGCAAGGAGCGGGCGGCTCGGTAGCCGCTGCGCGACAGCGGGCCCCACATGCTGTGCACGGTGACGACCGTGGGCATCCGCAACTCCGCGAGGGCTCGCAGCGCACCCCAGGCGAACGGTGACACCGCTCCGACGTGCACATGGGCGACGTCCGAGGGATGCCGCTCGAGCACGTCGCGCACCACGGCCCGGGTTCGCGGGTGGATCGGCAGGTCCCCAGGGATCCGCGCTGATAGCCGCTCCACCCCAATCCCGTCGATGACCTCCCGCCCCGACCGCCGCTCCCCCGACCCCGGCGTCGCGGTGATCACCCACGGCTCCTCGCCGCGCGCGAGCTGGGCGAGGGCGAGCCCGCGGACCTGGGTTTCGATGCCACCGGTGCGCGGGAGGTAGCAGTCCGAGACATGGGCGATGCGCACGCGACGACGCTACGCCACCCCCCGCCCACTCGCCGGGTTGCCGAGCCCCCGGGGGCAGGATGTCCCCGTGACCACCCTGGTCTTCCTCCACGCGCACCCCGACGACGAGGCCCTCCTCACCGCGGGGACGATGGCGCGTGCGGCGGCAGAGGGGCATCGAGTGGTGCTCGCCGTGGCCACCGACGGTGCGGCCGGCCTCACCTCCGCGGACTACCGCGATGACCTGGCGCGCGTGCGCGCGCGCGAACTCGAGCGCTCCACGGAGATCCTCGGCACCGCGAGGTTGGACACCTGGGGGTACGCCGACTCCGGGATCGGTGGCGACCAGCCCGGAGGATTTGCGACCGGCGACCTCGACGACCAGGTCGCGCGCCTAGTCGACCTCGTCGAGTCCGAGCGGGCCGCCGTCCTCGTCGGCTACGACTCCTCCGGCGGCTACGGGCACCCCGATCACCTGCGCGTCCACGCCGTTGCCCGCCAGGCTGCGGCACAGGTGCGCTCGCGCCGCGCACTGCGCCACTTCGAGGCCACCCTGCCGCGCGAGCCCATCGCCCGAGCTGTGCGCACCGCGGCTAGTGTGCGCCTCACGCCACCCGGATTCGACCCCGCAGAGTTCGACCGCGCGTGGACTCCCGGACGGGAAATCACCCACCGGGTGGACGTGCGCCCCTACGCCGAGGCCAAGCGCGCAAGCATGGCCGCACATGCCAGCCAGGCGGCCGCCGACGACTCCACGCGCACCCTCGCGGTCCTCACTCGCATCCCCGGACCGGCGTACCGCCTCCTGCTGGGCACGGAGTACTACGTCGCCATCCCCTGAAGCAGCTCGAGGACGGCGTCGGCGCTGGTGCCGGCGGGCACCCACTGCACGCGGTCGTCCTGGCGGAAACGCCGTTCCTGGCGACGGGCGAAGCGGCGCGTTCCGTCGATCGTGCGCTGCCGCGCGATCTCCATGGCGAGGGCATCGTCCGAATCCAACGCCTCGATCACCTGGCGATAGCCGAGCGCGCCGCTTGCCGTACGCCCCATCCGCGCGCGCATCTCGCGCACCTCGTCGATGAGACCGCGCTCCCACATGTGATCTACGCGTGCGGCAATCCGCGCATCCAACACCAGGCGATCGCAGGCCAGCCCGAACCATTGCACCTCGCGCCACGGCGTCGGCTCCGGCAGTCTCGCGGTGAAGGACCCTTGGAGCTCGACCACCTCGAGCGCGCGAACGATGCGCCGGCCGTTGGTGGGCAGGATGGCAGCGGCTGCGGCCGGGTCGAGAGCAGCGAGGCGCGTGTGGAGCGCTTCGGGTCCCACCTCGGTGAGTTCCGCCTCGAGTCCTGCGCGCACCTGCGGGTCCGTGCCCGGGAAGTCCATCTCGTCCAAGATCGCCTGCACGTAGAGCCAGGAGCCCCCCACGATGACGACAGCGCGCCCGCGGGCTTCGACGTCCTCGACACACGACCGCGCCCGATCCCGGAACTCCACCACGCTCACCTCATGGTCGACGCTCCACACGTCCAGCATGTGGTGGGGTACGCCGCGTCGCTCGGATTCGGGCACTTTCGCGGTGCCGATATCCATCCCGACGTAGACCTGCATGGAGTCCGCGCTCACGATCTCGCCGCCGATCCGCTTGGCGACATCAATCGCTAAGTCGGACTTGCCCACCGCGGTCGGTCCGACGATGGCGATGATCATGCTGACGAGGGCACCGTCGGCATCGGGAGGACGACGCGATCGTCCGATGAGGTCTCGGCGGTGCGCGCCTCCCAGGCGTCACCCGCGCGAGTACGCCGCACCGCGATCATGCGATCCGCGACGAGATGGTGCGGGGCGGCATAGGTCACCTCTGCCACCACGAGGTCACCAGGACGCGGGTCACCGAGGTCAGCATCGCGCGCGACGTGGACCAGGCGGTTGTCGGCGGCGCGGCCCGACAGGCGCGCGGTCGCGTCGTCCTTGCGACCCTCACCCTCGGCGACAAGCACCTCGACCTCGCGACCGACGAAACGCTTGCCCTCCTCCCACGCGACCTCCTCGACGAGCGTGATGAGCCGGTTGTAGCGGTCCTGGACGACCTCCTTGGGGACCTGGTCGTCCATCGTGGCTGCCGGAGTCCCGGGTCGAGGGGAGTACTGAAAGGTGAAGGCGCTGGCGAATCGCGAGGCGCGGACCACGTCGAGGGTGCCTTGGAAGTCCTCCTCGGTCTCGCCGGGGAAGCCCACGATGATGTCGGTCGTGATCGCCGCCTCCGGCATCGCAGCACGGACACGCTCGATGATCCCCAGGTAGCGATCCGCGCGGTACGAGCGACGCATCTCCTGCAGGATCCGATCCGACCCGCTCTGCAGGGGCATGTGGAGCTGCGGCATGACATTGGGAGTCTCGGCCATCGCGGCGATGACATCGTCGGTGAAGTCACGTGGGTGAGGACTGGTGAAGCGCACGCGCTCCAGTCCTTCAATCCGACCGCAGGCGCGTAGCAGGTCAGCGAAGGCGCCTCGGTCGCCGAACTCAACCCCGTAGGCGTTGACGTTCTGACCCAGCAGCGTCACCTCGATGACACCCTCTCCGACAAGTGCCTCGATCTCGGCGAGGATGTCACCGGGCCGGCGGTCCTTCTCCTTGCCGCGCAGCGCCGGAACGATGCAAAACGTGCACGTGTTGTTGCACCCGACACTGATCGACACCCACGCGGCGTACGCCGACTCACGTCGCGTGGGCAGAGTCGAGGGGAAGACTTCCAGGCTCTCGAGGATCTCGACCTGCGCCTCCTCGGCGACGCGCGCTCGCTCGAGCAGCGCCGGAAGCGAGCCGAGGTTGTGAGTGCCGAAGACGACGTCGACCCAGGGTGCACGCCGGACGACCTCGCCCCTGTCCTTCTGCGCCAGGCAGCCACCCACGGCGATCTGCATGCCCGGTGTGCTCGCCTTGATGGGCGCGAGGTGGCCGAGGTTGCCGTAGAGCCGATTGTCGGCGTTCTCGCGCACAGCGCAGGTGTTGAAGACCACGAGGTCCGGCTGAACCCCGTCGGCCACGGGCGCATACCCGGACGACTCAAGGACCCCGGCAATGCGCTCGGAGTCGTGGGCGTTCATCTGGCACCCGTAGGTGCGCACCTGGTACGTGCGGGACACGCGGGAGAGCCTACGGGTCTAGACGCCGACGGACTGGCGCTCGCCGATCGCATCCGGGTCGGACTCGTCCAAAGGCTCGTCCTCGACGATCTCGTCGCCGCCCTCCTCCACGGAGATGCGTGGCAGCGCATTGGCCAGCCAGGACGGCAGCCACCAATTGGCCTTGCCGAACATTGTCATCAGCGAGGGGACGAGCACGAGGCGCACGATGAACGCATCGATGATCACGGCAGATGCCAGGGCGATACCGAAGAGCTTGATCGTGCCATCGGGCGAGGGCACGAAGGCGAGGAAGACACTCGACATGATCGCTGCGGCGATGACGACGACCTTGCCCGACCCGGCAAGGCCGCGACGCACAGCGGCGCCGTTGTCGTGGGTGCGCTCCCACTCCTCCTGCATGCGCGAGACGAGGAAGACCTGGTAGTCCATCGACAGGC
>CAYYZU010000041.1:0-11925 GCA_964476205.1 uncultured Actinomyces sp.
GTCTTGTACGGCTCGATCTTCGGGGGTGCGGGAGGCGCCTGCTCATTCTGGCTGGCGGGCCAGCCGCATCGAGGGCAATCCCAAGTCTCGGGGACGGGCGCGTCCGCGGCGAAGCTCGGGGTCGTCTCATGGCCTCGCGCGCACCAGAAGGTGATGAAGACGCGCGGCGCGGTCTCGCCACGCTCGGCCTCGCCCATGGGACCAGCGCCCACTCGGCTGCCACGGATCGCGCTACCACCGGCCACAGGACCTCCCACACATCAGCGGACGAAACGAGAAGCGCACGGTCAGGAGCCGGTGCGCACGAGCAGGCCGACCGCCACGATTGACGCCGCCCAGATCAGGCCGATGCCGACGGTGAGTCGATCGAGATTCTTCTCCGCGACCGACGAGCCGCCGATTGAGGAGCTCACACCACCCCCGAAGAGGTCCGAGAGACCGCCGCCCTTGCCCCGGTGAAGCAGGATGAGGACGACGAGCAGCACACTCGTGATGACGAGCAGGATCGCCAGGGCGATGACCAGGACGGTCGTCACGAACTCTCACCTCTCCATGATTGCGTCGGGCGTCCGAAGGACGGGAGCCCCCATAACCGCAGCGACGGTACCACGCAGGGGCCTCAGGCCCCCTCCTCCGGCACCCCGAGCAGCCGATACCGCACGATGCCGACGAACTCGTCGGGGTCCAGGCTCGCCCCGCCCACGAGGCACCCGTCGACGTCGGGCTCAGCCATGATCGCCGCGACGTTGGAGACCTTCACGGACCCGCCGTAGAGGATCCGAACCTCATCGGCCGCGCCATCGAATCGTTCCTTGAGGAGCGCTCGGATGGCCCCGCACACCTCCTGGGCATCGGCAGGGGTCGCCACCTCACCCGTGCCGATGGCCCACACGGGCTCGTAGGCGATGACCATCGAGGCCACGGCCTCGGGCGCGAGGTCGTCGAGCCCGGCAGCAACCTGAGCGAGGACGTGCTCGACCTGACGACCCTCCCGCCGGACGTCCAGCCCCTCGCCCACGCACAGGATCGGCGTGAGCCCATGCCGGCGCGCCGCTCGCACCTTTGCGGCTGCGATCTCATCGCCTTCGGCGTGGTACTCGCGCCGCTCGCTGTGGCCAACGAGGACGTAGGTGCATCCCAGCTTCGCGAGCATCGCGCCCGAGATCTCGCCAGTGAAGGCACCCGAGTCGTGAACAGAGAGATCCTGGGCACCGTAGGCGATCCGGTAGCCGTCGCCGTCGATGAGGGTCTGCACGGAACGCAAGTCGGTGAAGGGTGGGATCACGGCGACATCCACGGCGTCGTAATCCGCGTCGTTGAGAGCGAACGCCAACTTCTGCACCAGGGCGATCGCCTCGAGGTGGTTGACGTTCATCTTCCAGTTGCCCGCCATCAGCGGGCGCCGACCCTCCGTCATGCCGTCCCTTCCTCGAGTACGGATATTCCGGGGAGCACGCGCCCTTCGAGTAGCTCGAGGCTGGCGCCACCGCCCGTAGAAATGTGCCCGAAGCGGGCCTCGTCGATGCCCAGTGCTCGGATGGCAGCGGCCGAGTCGCCACCCCCGACGACGGTGAAGCCCGACGAAGCCGCCATGGCGTCGGCGACGACCCGAGTGCCCTCGGCGAAGGCCGCGATCTCGAAGACGCCCATCGGCCCGTTCCACACGATGGTGCGGGCGTCGGACAGGGCCTGCGCGTAGCGACGGGCCGTGTCGGGACCGATGTCCAGGCCCTTCCAGCCTGCGGGGATCTCACCTACGCTCACAACCCGCGTCTCCGCGTCGGCAGACAACTCTTGGGCGATCACCACGTCCACCGGGAGGAGGATCTCTACGCCGAGACGCCGCGCGCGATCCATGATGTCGCGCACGGTCGGCACGAGATCCTCTTCAAGAAGGGAGTCGCCGACGGCGAATCCCTCCGCCTTGAGGAAGGTGAACGCCATGCCGCCACCCACGAGAATGCGGTCGACGCGCTCGAGGAGATGCCCGATGACGGCAAGCTTGTCGGAGACCTTCGCGCCGCCGAGCACCACCGCGTAGGGACGCTCCGGATCGTGCAGAACCCGGTCGAAGCTCGCGAGCTCTGCCTCCACCAGCGTGCCTGGTGCGCTGGGCACGAGCCGGGCGATGTCTGTGACCGAGGCCTGCTCGCGGTGGACGACCCCGAAGCCGTCGCTGACATAGGCAGCGGCCCACGTTGCCCACTCCTGCGCCAGGGCGGCTCGCTCGGCGGGATCCTTGCTCGTCTCCCGCGCATCGAATCGGACGTTCTCCAGCAGGGCCACATCTCCGTCGCCCAGGGTCGCGACCGCCTCTGCCACGGCCTCCCCCGTGACCGCGGGGATGAAGTGAACCGCAGTGCCCAGCAACTCGCCCAGCCGTGCGGCAACCGGCGCGAGTGACAGTGCCGGATCGGCGTCCCCGCGGGGCCGGCCCAGGTGAGCCACGACGACGACCCGGGCGCCGCGCTCGCGTAGCGACTGGATCGTGGGCACGCTTGCCCGAATGCGCCCGTCGTCGGAGATCACGACCCGCTCGCCGTCACGCGTGAGCGGCACGTTGAGGTCGCTGCGGACGAAGACCACGCGTCCCGCGACATCGAGTCGGGAGAGGCGATCGCTCACAGGCGGGCGCCCACGTACTGCGTGAGGTCGATCAGGCGGTTGGAGTAGCCCCACTCGTTGTCGTACCAGCCGACGACCTTCACGAGGGTGCCCATGGAGTTGGTGAGACCCGCATCGAAGATCACGGAGGCCGGATCGGTCACGATGTCAGAGGACACGATCGGGTCCTCCGTGTAGCGGAGGATCCCCGCCAGCGCGCCTTCGCTGGCCACCTTCATCGCGGTATTGATCTCGTCGGCTGTCGCGGGACGCTCGAGCTCGACCGTGAGGTCGGTCGCCGACCCGGTCGGCGTGGGGACGCGCATGGCGTAGCCGTCGAGGCGCCCCTTCAGCTGAGGCAGCACCAGCCCAATGGCCTTAGCTGCGCCGGTGGTCGTGGGGATCATGTTGATCGCTGCGGCTCGCGCACGTCGCAGGTCATCGTGCGGGAAGTCGAGGATCCTCTGGTCGTTGGTGTAGGCGTGGATGGTCGTCATCATCCCGCGCACGATCCCGAACGAACTGTCGAGCACCTTGGCCATGGGTGCGAGGCAGTTGGTCGTGCAGGAGGCATTGGAGATCACCGAGTCCTTGGCAGGGTCGTAATCGCCCTCGTTGACGCCCATCACGATCGTGATGTCCTCGTTCTTGGCAGGCGCGGAGATGATGACCTTCTTCGCGCCGGCGTCGAGGTGAGCGCGCGCCTTCGTCGCATCGGTGAAGTGACCCGTGGACTCGATGACGATGTCCACCCCGAGCCGGGCCCAGGGCAGCGCTGCCGGATCCCGCTCGGCAGTGACCGTGATGGTGCGACCGCCCACCGTGAGGGTGCCGTCACCATGGGTCACCTCGAGGGGGAACCGACCCAGGACGCTGTCGTACTTCAGCAGGTGAGCCAGGGTCGCCGTGTCCGTGAGGTCGTTGATGCCCACGACCTCGATGTCCTGCACGCCCGAGGCCACCAGGGCCCGGTAGAAGTTACGGCCGATTCGGCCGAATCCGTTGATGCCCACGGTGATGGCCACGAGGTTCTCCTGAGTACGGGGCGCCGCCGAGCGACGCCATGCAGCGGTGTGGCTTAACCCTACCGTACGCGTTTACAGACCCTCAGGCCTCGAGCTCAGCGTGCAGTTCCGCCTCAAGGGCATCGATGTCAGCCTCCGCGAGCGCTGCGTCCGTGCCGGGGATGCCCAGCTCAGCGGCCCGCTTGTCCGCCGTCGCGAGCAGGCGTCGAATCCGGCCCGCCACCGCGTCCTTGGTCATGGGCGGATCCGCAAGCGCTCCCAGCTCCTCGAGGCTGGCCTGCCGGTGCTCCAGGCGCAGGCGCCCGGCCTCCGCCAGGTGGTCGGGGATCTCGTCGCCCAGGATTTCCATGGCGCGGCGCACGCGGGCTCCGGCCGCCACGGCGGCGCGGGCTGACCGGCGGAGGTTGGCGTCGTCGAAGTTCGCGAGCCTATTGGCGGTGGCCCGAACCTCCCGTCGCATCCGGCGTTCCTCCCAGACCAGGACCGAGGAGTGGGCACCCATGCGGGTGAGCATGGCTCCGATGGCATCGCCGTCGCGGATCACCACGCGATCGACTCCGCGCACCTCGCGCGACTTCGCCGGGATCCCCAGTCGGCGCGCCGCACCGACGAGGGCCAGCGCTGCCTCGGGTCCGGGGCAGGTGATCTCCAGTGCTGCCGATCGTCCCGGCTCGGTCAGCGAACCATGCGCGAGGAAGGCGCCCCGCCAGGCCGACTCCGAATCGCACACTCCCCCGGATACGACCGCGGGTGGCAGCCCACGCACGGGTCGCCCCGAGCCATCGATGAGGCCGGTCTGGCGCGCGAGGTGCTCTCCCCCGGAGACGACGCGTACGACGTACCGCTGGGCTTTGCGCAGACCTCCCGCCTGGACGATCGCGATCTCGCTGTCCTGGTTGTAGACCTCGGTGAGGTCCTTGCGCAGCCGGCGTGCGGTGGCACCGGCATCGAGGTCTGCCTCCACCACGATCCGGCCGGCCACGATGTGGAGGCCGCCCCCGAAGCGGAGCAGCGACGAGACCTCGGCCTTGCGGCAGCACGACTTCGTCACGGGCAGACGACTCAGCTCGTCCTTCACCTCGGAGGTCATGGCCACCGCGCCATCCTGCCATGGGGCGCTGGCCAGCCGGATGCCTCCTGCTAGAGGAGCTCCCCGAGGGCGCGGGCCAGGCTCATCTGATCGTGGTGCCCCTGGCCGGCCAACACGTCGGCGATGACGACTCGGGCGCCGAGGCCCGCGGCAGCGCTCTCGAATCCTGCGGCATCTTGGAGGCTCCGCGGGTCGGCGATAACCACGTCGAGGCCGATCCCGGGCGCCAGTGCCGCCCAGGTCTCCAGATGCCGCTCGGCGGTGAAGTCCTCGGTCTCTCCCGCCTGCGGGCCGGCGTTCAGCACGAGTATCCGCGTGGCAGGTGTGTCGCGAAGAGCCTGCGCCATCTCGGGGACGAGGACATGCGTGAGCACGCTCGTGAACCAGGACCCCGGCCCGATGATCACGTGCGACGCGCCCGCGACCGAGGCCACGGCTTCCGGACATGCGCGCGGGCGTGCAGGAGTGAGTCGTAGGCCGACAATGCGGCCGCGGGCGCTGGTGAGACGTGCCTGCCCGCGCACCTCGGCGACTCCCCCGCCGTCCGCTTCGACGTCGGCGATGAGCTCGACGGGCTCGAGGCAATTGGGCAGCACGCGACCCCGTGCGCCCAGGACGAGTCCCAGACGATCCAGGCCGGCCACAAGATCGCCCGTCTCCTCCCACAGCGCGACCAGCATGAGATTGCCGAGCGCGTGGCCTTCGACGTCACCCGATCCGCCGAAGCGGTGCTGCAGGACCCGGGTCCACAGCCCCTCCTCGGCGAGCGCTGCGAGTGCCATGCGGAGATCACCCGGAGGGGGGACGCCGAGATGGGTCCTCAGTCGGCCGCTCGACCCCCCGTCGTCGCCGGTGCCGACGATGGCGATCGGCTCGACGCCCAGGAGCCTCAGCGCACGAAGGGACACGGCCAGCCCGTGGCCGCCCCCGAGGGCCACGACGGACCCGGTCATTCGCGCCCGAGGTCGCGGTGGACGACGACGGACTCGATGCCTTGCGCCGACAGGCGCGCGGCCACCTCCTCCGCCAGGGCCACGCTGCGGTGCTTGCCGCCGGTGCAGCCCACCGCGATGGTGACGTAGCGCTTGCCCTCGCGGAGGTAGCCCTCTGCCATCACGTCGAGGAGGCGTGCCGCCTCCGTGAGGAAGCTCGCGGCGGCAGGCCTCTCCACGACGTACTCGCGCACGTCGGCGTCGAGCCCAGTGTGGTCTCGCAGGTGCTCCACCCAGTGCGGATTAGGGAGGAAGCGCGCATCCAGCACCACGTCGGCATCGACGGGGATGCCGTACTTGAAGCCGAAGGACATGACCGTTGCGCGCAGGGGCGTCGCCTCTCCCCCGAACGCTGCCTCGACCCGATGACGCAGCTCGTGGACGTTGAGCGCACTGGTGTCGATCACGAGGTCTGCTTCTGCGCGCAGGCCTGCGAGGGCCAGTCGCTCTCGTCGGAGCCCATCGACGAGACGCTCGCCCTGCTGAAGCGGGTGGGGTCGCCGGTTGCTCTCGAAGCGGCGGACGAGGCTCTCGTCGGAAGCCTCCAGGAAGAGAATGCGTACGTCGCTGCCCTCGTCGCGTAGACGCGCGAGCGCACGCTCTGTGTCGTCGAAGAACCTGCCCCCGCGCACGTCGACGACGACGGCGACCCTCGCCACGGCGCCGTCCTCGCCCAGGGCGCGGACGGTCTCGGGGATGAGTCCCGGCAACAGGTTGTCGACGACGAACCAGCCGCGATCCTCCAGGGCGCGTGCGGCCGTCGATCGGCCAGCGCCGCTCATGCCCGTGACGAGCACGACCTCGGCGACACCGGGGGTCGACTGTGCCTGGGTCCCGTGCTCCTGGCTCATGCGCGCACCTCCGGCGACAGCATCTCACCCGTCGAGCCTGACTCCGCTCCTGACGCAGCAGGGCTGGCGAGGGTCACGACGATCTTCTCGGCCAGGCTGGGGCCGATGCCCGGTACCTCCTGGAGCTCCGCGGGCGTAGCACGGCGCACGGCAGCGACCGAGCCGAATGCTCGCAGGAGCGCCTTGGCCTTCTCGGGTCCCAGCCCGGGCACATCGTGGAGGGCGCTCCGGGTGCGGCGCTTTCGGGTGCGGCGCTGATAGCGCAGGGCGAAGCGATGGGCCTCGTCACGCATGCGCTGGAGAAGGTAGAGCCCCTCGCTCCCTCGAGGCAGGATGATCGGCTCCGACGCGGACGGCAACCACACCTCTTCGAGTCGCTTAGCCAGGCCCATGACCACGACGTCATGCACATCCCTGTCGCGCAGTGCGCGCGCGGCTGCCTCCACCTGCGGCTGGCCTCCGTCGATGACGAGCAACTGCGGCGGATAGGCGAACGCCTTGCGCGGCACATCCTCCGACTCGGCGGCCGCGGGCCGGAATCTCCTGGACACGATCTCGTGCACCGCTGCGGTGTCGTCGCGGGATCCGTCCTCCGAGAGCGCGAACGTCCGATACTCACGCGGGCGCGGGGCACCATCCTCGAACACCACGAGAGCACCCACGACGCTGTCCCCGCCCAGGTGCGAGACGTCGATCGTCTCGATGCGCAGGGGCGCCTCTGCGAGACCGAGTGCCAGCTGGATCTCATGGAGTGCCTGGCTGCGAGAGGTGAGATCCCCCGAGCGACGCGCCTTGTGCAGGGCCAGCCGCTGCTCGGCATTGGCCCGCGCCGTCTCCATGAGGTCGCGCTTGGCGCCACGCTGCGGCACGCGGACGTCCACCCGCTTGCCCCTTCGCCAGGCGAGCCAGTCGGCGACGTCCCCAGATACCTCGCACGGCAGCAGCACCTCCGGAGGGCACTCTCCTTCCTCGTCCACGAGGTTGACGAGAAGCCGCCCGAGGAGCTCGCCTTCTTCAGAGTCATCCACACGTTCCACGACGTAGCTCCGCTGGCCGCGGATGCGACCTTCGCGCACATGGAAGACCTCGAAGGCCGTCTCGAGCTCGTCGCCCGCCATGCCGACGACGTCGGCATCCACGGACTCATCGAAGACGACGGAGTTGCGCTCCAGCGCCCGCTCCAACGCGCCGATGTCGTCGCGCAGGCGCGCGGCCCGCTCGTAGTCCTGCGCCGCGGACGCCTCGAGCATCTCCTCGGAGAGCCGGCGCTGGAAGTCCCGCGCCCGCCCCCCGAGGAAGCTGCACAGGTCATCGGCGATGCGTCGGTGCTCCTCCGGGGTCACGCGCCCCACGCACGGCGCAGAGCACTTGCCGATGTCAGCGAGGAGGCAGGGCCTGCCCGAGCGTGCGGCGCGGTCGAAGACCCCCCTGCTGCACGTGCGCACGGGAAACACCCGCAGCAGGGCGTCGAGCGTGCCCCTGATGGCCCAGGCGTGGGCGTAGGGGCCGAAGTAGCGCGTGCCACTGCGCTTGGCGCCTCGCGTGACGAGTGCGCGAGGGAACTCCTCGCCCAGCGTCACGGCAAGGTAGGGATAGGACTTGTCGTCGCGGTAGCGCACGTTGAAGCGCGGGTCGTACTCCTTGATCCAGGCGTACTCGAGCTGGAGCGCCTCCACCTCGCTGCCCACCACGGTCCAGTCGACATCTACCGCTGCCTGCATGAGCGATCGTGTGCGCGGATGGAGCGAGCGAGGATCGGCAAAATAGGAGCCCAATCGGGAACGGAGCGACTTCGCCTTGCCGACGTAGATGACACGTGCATCTTCGTCGCGGAAGCGATAGACCCCGGGCTGATCGGGAATCCCCTTGGGCCGCGCGAACCCGCTCACCGACGTCCCTCTCCGGGCGTACGCCGGTTCATGGGCCGACGTTCATGACGATCGTCAGCCCAGCACGACCTGGTCGTCCACCACGGAGATGTCGACCGGCGCGAGGCCGGTGGTGGCGGGACCGGTGATCACGGCACCGTCCTCGGCGGAGAAGAGCGACCCGTGGCAGGGGCACAGAATCTCGTTGTTGGTGACCTCGCTCACCAGGCAGCCCTGGTGCGGACACACAGCGGTGAAGCCGCGGATGTCGCCCTCGGCCGGCTGGGTCACCACGACCTTGGGGCCGTCGTAGACGACACCCGAGCCCACGCCCACCTGATCCACGGGACCGAGGACCTCGCCGGAAGGAGCCGCCGGGGAGGACCCACCCCCTCCGGAGCTTTCCGGGGCAGGGGCAGCGCTGGACGATGCGGCGGTGTCGCCGGAGCCGCCGCAGGCGGCCAGGGCGACGGCCGCGCCGAGCGCCCCGCCGGTGACGATCACGGTCCTTCGGGCAAGCGGCTTAGCGGTCATGGGCCAAGGCTACGACGCCTGGGACCGACGGGCCCGCCGAGCGGGCTTGGCCGCCTTCTCCGGGGCCTCGAGGTAGGGGCGCAGGAACCGACCCGTGTGGCTGTCCTCGACGGCCGCGATCTCCTCCGGGGATCCCTCCATGACGACCCGTCCGCCTCCAGACCCCCCCTCCGGTCCCATGTCGATGATCCAGTCCGCGGCCTTGATGACATCGAGGTTGTGCTCGATGACGATCACGGTGTTGCCCTTGTCCACGAGGCTGTGGAGTACGCCGAGGAGCTTGCGGATGTCCTCGAAGTGCAGGCCGGTCGTCGGCTCGTCGAGGACGTAGACGGTCCGCCCTGTCGATCGCTTCTGCAACTCTGCCGCGAGCTTGACGCGCTGGGCCTCTCCTCCGGAGAGGGTGGGCGCCGACTGGCCCATGCGCACGTAGCCGAGTCCGACGTCCACGAGTGTCTGCAGGTGGCGCGCGATGGCCGGCACGGGGGCGAAGAACTCCAGCGCCTCCTCGATCGGCATGTCGAGGACCTGCGCGATGGTCTTGCCCTTGTAGTGCACCTCGAGCGTCTCGCGGTTGTAGCGAGCGCCGTGGCACTCCTCGCAGGGGACGTAGACGTCGGGGAGGAAGTTCATCTCGATGCGCAGGGTGCCGTCGCCCGCGCACGCCTCGCAGCGTCCGCCCTTGACATTGAAGGAGAAGCGCCCCTGGAGGTAGCCGCGCATCTTCGCCTCGGGAGTCTCGGCAAAGAGCTTGCGGATGTGGTCGAAGACGCCGGTGTACGTGGCGGGATTGCTGCGCGGAGTGCGACCGATCGGACTCTGGTCGACGTGCACGACCTTGTCGACGTGCTCGAGGCCGGTGACGCGCTTATGGCGCCCCGGCACGACGCGAGCTCCGTTGAGCTCCCGCGCGAGCGAGGCGTAGAGCACGTCGTTGACGAGCGTGGACTTGCCGGAGCCGCTCACGCCGGTCACGGCGACAAGGCATCCGAGGGGGAAGGACACCGACACATCCCGCAGGTTGTGCTCGGACGCCCCCTCGACTCGCAGCGCGCGCTTCGTGTCGACAGGTCGGCGCACCAAAGGCGCCTCGATGGCCATACGGCCCGAGAGATAGGCGCCGGTCAGCGACTCCTTGCTGCTCATGAGCTCGCCCACCGGACCACTCACCACGATGCGACCGCCGTGCTCGCCCGCGCCCGGACCGATGTCGACGACCCAGTCGGCCGTGCGGATCGTCTCCTCGTCGTGCTCGACAACGATGAGCGTGTTGCCCAGATCGCGCAGGCGGACCAGGGTCTCGATGAGCCTTTGGTTGTCACGCTGATGGAGACCGATGCTGGGCTCGTCGAGGACGTAGAGCACGCCCACGAGACCGGAGCCGATCTGTGTGGCGAGGCGGATGCGCTGGGCCTCGCCGCCGGCGAGCGTGCCGGCAGCGCGATCGAGCGAGAGGTAGTGCAGGCCGACGTCGATCAGGAAGCGCAGCCGCTCGTTGACCTCCTTGAGGACCCGCTCAGCGATCTGCGCGTCCCGGCCGTCGAGACGCAGGCCAAGGAGGAACTCCGCGGCCTCGCCGATGGGCAGGCCCGCGATCTCGGCGATGGACCGCTCGCCCACCGTGACGGCGAGGCTCACGGGCTTGAGCCGAGCGCCGCCACAGGCCTCGCACGGCACCTCGCGCATGTAGCCGGCGAAGCGCTCCCGGCTCGTGTCGGTCTCGGCTTCCGCGTGACGACGCTCGACGTAGGGCACGACGCCCTCGAAGGCCGTGTAGTAACTGCGCTGGCGGCCGTAGCGATTGCGGTAGCGCACATGGATCTCGGTCGGGTGGCCGTGCAGGAGCGACTTGCGGGCCTTCGCCGGCAACTTCGACCACGGAGTGTCCATGCCGATGCCCAACTCGTCGGCAAGGGCCTCGACCAGTCGCTGGAAGTAGTCGGTGACGTGTCCGCCCGACCACGGTGCCAGGGCGCCTTCGTCGAGGCTCAGGCTCGGGTCGGGCACGACCAGCTCGGGATCGACCTCCATGCGCGTGCCCAGGCCCGTGCACTCGGGGCAGGCGCCGAAGGGCGAGTTGAACGAGAAGGACCGGGGCTCAAGCTCCTCGAAGGACAGGTCGTCGTCAAGGCATGCGAGGTGCTCGCTGTAGGTGCGCTCGCGGCCGGGATCACCCTCGGGTAGGTCGACGAGTTCGGCGATCACGAGACCGCCCGAGAGCCGCAGTGCGGTCTCGATGGAGTCCGCGAGGCGCCTGCGCGCCGATGCTTTGGCCACCGCGCGGTCGACGACGACCTCGATGGTGTGCTTCTCCTGCTTCTTGAGCGTGGGCACATCCTCGAGCGCGTAGACGACGCCGTCCACGCGCACGCGGGCATACCCCTGGGACTGCAGCTGGCGGAAGAGGTCGGCGTACTCCCCCTTGCGTTCGCGCACCACCGGGCTGAGCACCTGGAATCGCGTGCCCTCGGGCAGTTCGAGCAGGCGGTCGACGATCTGTCCCGGAGTCTGCCGGGCGATGGGCTTGCCGCACTCGGGGCAGTGCGGCTTGCCGATGCGGGCGAAGAGCAGGCGAAGGTAGTCGTAGACCTCGGTGATCGTGCCCACCGTCGATCGCGGATTGCGCGAGGTCGACTTCTGGTCGATCGAGACCGCGGGCGACAGGCCCTCGATGAAGTCGACGTCGGGCTTGTCCATCTGGCCGAGGAACTGGCGGGCGTACGCCGACAGGCTCTCGACGTAGCGCCGCTGCCCCTCGGCGAAGATCGTGTCGAAGGCGAGGCTGGACTTGCCGGAGCCGGACAGGCCTGTGAAGACGATGAGGGCATCGCGAGGCAGATCGAGGGACACGTCCTTGAGGTTGTGCTCCCGGGCCCCGCGCACGACAAGACGGTCCGACACAGGGGCAGGCTAGCCGTAGGGTGAGACGGTGACCTACTCAGGAGACGTCCGGGTCGGCGG